>JAGQPC010000592.1 GCA_020426925.1 Planctomycetales bacterium
GGCGCTTTTAACTGAGCGGTAAAGCCCAACAGTCTGTCACGGCCATCATCGTCATAGAGTTCATCGCGACCGTCGTCACCATATACCTGATCGAGACCCAGCCCACCGTGAATCACATCGTCGCCGAAGCTACCGCGAATGAAATCGTCGTCGCCGTCGCCATAGAGGTGGTCGTCACCTAAATCGCCGAAAACACGATCACGCCCATCGCCTCCTCGTACGTCGTCGTCATCAAGCCCTCCGCTCATCAAGTCGTTGCCACGACCACCTCGCATCTGGTCATCACCTCCACGGCCATACAAGGAATCATCATCGTCCCCACCATCGATGAAATCGTCGCCGGCTTGACCATCGATTGTGTCCCGACCTGCATCACCATACAGTCGGTCATTGCCCCAGTATCCGAACAACACATCGTCACCATTTCCACCATGTGCCTCGTCACTACCTTTGTCTCCATACAGGCTGTCGCGTCCATTATTTCCATGCATCCAGTCGTTGCCGTCGCCACCACGAATGACGTCATCGCCTGCTCTGCCAAGCAGAATGTCGTTTCCACCATAGCCAAACAGTTGGTCGTTTCCGTTGCCACCTTGGACGGTGTCGCGTCCGCCACCGCCGTGGATAATATCACTGCCGTAATCGCCAAAGATTTTAGAAGGAATCTGCGATGTCTGCGGCAACCGAATTACGTCATCGCCGCTGCCGCCGCGAATCAGAAACGATTTGACATCGACTTTGCTGAAGTGCTGGACTGTTGAATCCGTATCGGGCGATTCTCAGATGCAAAGCTACGAAATAAACGTATCGATAGAACTCGACGAAGCCCTAGTCATTGGAAAAGACAGTACTCTTTCACTTCATGGTCCTGCTACAGTGTCGCTTAATGGGATCATGCTGAACGATCGAGCTTCGCTAAAATCAGAATCTCCACTTTCGCTCCGTGGATCAGTTTTTGTTGGACAGAACACAACTATCGCGGCAGTCGATAACAACACAGTCGACTTCGAGGCGAATGGAAAGTTAGTCGCCACCAGCGAAAATGCGCGGCTTAATTTCGTCGGTATTCCAAACCTTGATTCGTTCCACCAGCGGACCGTCGAAGTACCGGCAAACACGTCACTTGCTGTCACAGTTGAAGGCTTAGATTCCACACTTCTGATCACGGGAACGAATAATCTTTTGAAAGGTGGAGGACGCATCAATCAATCCATTGCATTGGATACTGGCGTGTCCATTTTGGTCGGTGACGACAACACAATTGGAACATTGACCATTGACGGTAACTTAAGCATGACCAAGGGAAGCATGGTCTTCGATTTTCTTGATGCCAGCGGCACGGTCGGCGTAGGTTGGGATGCAATCGAAGTGGGTGACCAGTTTACGCTGCCAACTTCGGGCTCGTTCAACCTCGTCGTCCAGGGCGCTGCCGATCAGGGATCCATCCTGAACTTTGATGCGAGCGAATCTGCAAGCTGGCAACTTGTAACAGGCACGGTTGCTAATCCAGAGGCTATTTCCCGAGCGCGGTTGGTGACGCGCGGATTCGATGAAGAGAGCTTCCCACGCGGTGGTAGACTATTGGCTGTCGCCGATGGCAGTGGTGTGTTTTTGCAGTACAGATTTGTACCTGGCGACTTCAACGGCAACGGCACGATCGACGCTGCCGACATTGACCTGTTGAGCAACCAGATCCGTTCTGAGTCTTACGATGCAGACTTCGACCTGGTAGCTGACGGCCAAGTCGATAGTTTAGATCATGAATTCTGGGTGAATTCACTCGCGAACACGTACTTCGGCGACGCAAACCTTGACGGAGAGTTTAACTCGTCGGACTTCACATTGGTATTTGCCGCCGCTCGCTATGAGACCGGACCAGCGGATTGGGCATCCGGTGATTGGAATGGTGACGGTCTCTTCGATTCGTCTGACTTTGTGGTGTTCTTCAAGCAAGGTGGCTACGAGCGAGGGCCTCGGCGTACGTCAGCTGTACCTGAGCCAATCACATGGTGGTTGCCAGTGTTCGCGGCAGCCGCCAGCGTGTGCCGGTGTCGTTGTGACAGTTCGCAGCTGCTTGAAAACTAGCTTGCATGGGACCTCTACAAGCGTAGCAAATTGCCTTGCACCATCGATGGCGAACACAGGTTCTATAAACATTAGTAGGCGTTGTCATGAAGAATTTCCGCGAGCGATTTGGCGAAGCTCTCGAGCCCCGTACGTTGCTTGCTGCGAATCCGATTATTTCGGAATTTCAAACGAACAATGTTGAAACTGTGACGGACGGCCACGGATTTCATTCTAATTGGATTGAGGTGTCTAATCCGTCTGACGAACCAATCAACCTGCGTGATTGGCATCTGACAGATTCGTCCGAAACGCTTGCGAAGTGGTCGTTTCCATCGGTAGAAATCGCCCCTAATGCGGCTCTGATCGTGTTCGCATCAGGCTATCCTGCCTCGGCTGAAGAAGAACTTGCGACGAACTTCAAACTTGATAATTCAGATTCCTATCTGGCGCTCGTTCACCCGGGCGGCGTGACAGTTGAGCAAGAATTTAGGGATTTTCCAAAACAACTCGCCGACGTTTCGTTTGGAGTTTTCAATAACGATCTCGATGCGCCTGTATTTTTCCACACGCCGACACCTGGAAGTGCCAACGGACCGACAGCTGCGCCGACGCCTCGAATTAAAACCGAGTCTGGTGTCTTCGTGGACGAATTGGAAATCATCACTGCAAGCGACGCGGGAATGGAAGTTCGCTACACGCTCGATGGCTCCACACCAACGGTCGAATCCAACCTGTATACGGGTCCATTCGTGCTCAACAGCAGCGCCATGATTCACGCCGTTGCGTTTGATCCTACTGGCGACTCGAAACTGGAGCCCAGTACTCCGGCCGCCGCGAATTTCATTGCGGTCAGTTCCAGCCTTGCCGATGACAACGTTAGGTATATCGTCCTTGTCGAGTGCAAGTGAGAGCCGGTTTCGTACTGAGTATCGATCATCAAAGTTGCAGTCCAACTGTCGCTTTCCGTATGGACACAATAACTTCGTTGTTCGAAACGTTGGTGTACGCAACGACGGGCTGATCAAGTGCGTTCAACGCTAAGGATGAGCATTCGAATTAACCAGTCGTTGAAACCACAAACTTCAACTACCGCGGTGAATGATTCGTTGTCGCGAAGCCGTTCACGCGTAAGTTTCTGGAAGAATTTGTTGATCTTCTTTGGGTGAGTCGAAACTTGACGTGCCAGTAGCACGTCGCCGCTGTCGTCACGAAGCGAAACTGTAATTTGCCGTGCGTGTTGATCAATGCCAAGAAATAACATCGTATTGGTCTCCAATTGCGGGCAGGTTTAGTTAACGCTTCCCAAATATGCGACAGGGAAACCGCTTCCGTTGGACAAAGCCAACTCTTTTATAGATACCGAACGCACGAGGAGAAAGTTCGATCTTGACTCAGTCGCGATCACCGAACGCACGAAGCGGCGTGCCTCCTTCGCGTTTATTGTCCGGTATTTGCCAATGATGACGCGCCAAGTGGGAAGAAGCTCAGTTAACAATTCGTTGCTCGTTCACTCAGTCGAAGTTGGGCCGCTTCGCCGACCGAGGACCTCGTATGTTGGCACAACGTTGTCTTTGCCGGGGACTTTGACGTGACCAACGAAGCGTGTTTCAGCGACGGCTTCGGCTCTCTGATCGAGCTCGGTCTGCTCTGAAATCAGAATCTCGCATCCCGCGAATTCTTTAGTCGCAGATTCAAGTCGACTCGCAGTATTTACCGCGTCGCCATGAACGGTGTAGGTGTATCGCCGATAAGATCCGACGAAACCAATGACAACGTCGCCAGACGCCAAACCGATGCCGACGCGAACTGGCTTCAGCTCCAACTCCGATGTCGGCTCCAGATTCCTCAACGTTTGCCGGCGCAGGTTCATTGCCCACAAAGCCTCCGACATATCAAGGGCAGCTCGTACTGCGTTTGCGGCCCCGCTGTGTTCGAGGCCTTTATCCGCACCGAACACGCCCATAACTGCGTCGCCGGCAAACTTGTCGACGTAACCGCCGTTTTTCTGGATGCATCGAGTCGCCTCGCCCAACCACTCATTGAGCAGCGCCACAATTGCTTCTGGCGACATCTTCTCGGTAAGACTCGTAAACCCGCGAATATCACAGAACAGAGACGTGACTCGCTGCCGTTCAGCACGCTTTGGCATGAGAGCGCCTTCAGCGACGTGTTTGGCAATAAAGTCAGGTACGTGTCGCTGCAAAGCCAGTTTGAACAATCCTGACTGATCGTGGTTGCGAAACCAGTTTTCAGCACTCTGTACTTGTGACAATGCGCCATTTTCACTGAGAATCGCGACCGCTTCGGCAAGAATCTCTACTGCTCGGGGAATGTTGTTTTGTTCAGTATGCAGATCTCGTAGTTCGTACAAAAACGGAACGGCGTCGATCGCGGACTTCGGCCTTGTCTTCAATCCTTCAATCGCCTGTCGCAGCAGTGCAACGCTCTCTTCGAGAATCTTCTGGTCTGATCGCAGCTCGGATCGATGACAGCGCCAGTGGATTGCTCCATTAAGCCCAGTGATTGTGAGACGGAACTCTTCGCTACCCGGGATTCCGTTGTTGTCATCTAGAATCTTCTGAACAGTACCAAGCTTCGCACGCGCATCCTCGAATCGGTTCTGCGAAATCAGGACTCGAGCAATCCCAAGATGTGCATGCGCAAAGTTCACTTTGTTTTTTGCTTCTTCAATGCTTTTCTCATAGTTTTCAATGGCCCTTTGGAATCCCTGCTCGCGCTGTTCCGTTTGAGCTTCGTTCAGTGCTAAAGCCGATAACCAATCAATCTCTCCCAAACTGTTCAACGAGATTCCGATGCCGAGAATCGCGCCTGTTTCGCGAGAAATCGCCAGGTTTCGCTCGAATGCCTTCCGCGCCTCATCGTAGTTCGCTTGCTGCAAGTGAATACGACCTTTTGTACCGCAGGAAATCGCTTCGCCTTTTTTGTCACGTCGGTTGGATTTGATCTTCAGGCTCTTTTCGCAAAACTCAAGCGCCGACTCAGTCTTGCCAAGCTTAAGTAAGATTCCAGCCAGCGTGTCGCAGACTCGTGAGATACCTGCGGGGTCGTTTGCTTCCTCGTAAAACTGGTACGCCCGATAGCTATCTCGCTCAGCCGATGTTGTGAGATGTTCGTCATCCTTCAGCAGAGCACGGCAGTGAAAGTACTGACCCAATTCACGCGACGGGCGATCTCCCAACGACAGAATCGGGCTTTGGTTCAACAGCTCCTTGGCACCCTGAACATTGCCGACTCGCCGAAAGATTAATGCCATGAGGTGCAATGTCGCAGCATGCTTTCGCTTGGACCCACCGTCCCTGGCGAGTTCTAACGCTTCGGTGAGGATTGGTGTGGCCAGCTCAATGGTCTCTGCAGTTCCCATAGTGGCGATTTCGCCGAGCTGGATTGCGGCATCCAGCTTCAAGTCCAAATTGTTCTCTGCTGATTGCCAGCATTTGACGAGCAATTCGATCGCTTGCAGGTTTTCTTCGCGCGCATACGCGCTCATTGCGTCATCGAATTTCTTTTGCGGGCAGTCTGGATGCATGGAACTGTTCGAATCGTTGGCGGGAGAACTATCTTCTAATGGTAATGTAGCCATGCTAACTCCGCACCGCAGACAAGACATATTTACGCCGATTGGCGTTTTTGCCGCATATCGACGTGCCAAACATGCGCGAGCCACGTGCATCGCAGATGGTCGCAGACGCCTATGTTTAGAATCGCAGCATCTGCGGTTTCGCGACGGCAGAGTTTGACAGGTGAGATAGCCAATTTTCCCGTTGATAAGATTCTGCGATGCCTGATGATTGTTTTGTAAGCAAACTCATCGGAAACCATCGACGATGCGGACGGTGGACTCGAGCGACAACACCGGAGAATGGGCGGTGACAGCGTAGCAAGCCGGCCGGCATTGCGCTGGACGCGTGGTACTCGATCGAGATTGTAGCCGAGAATTTGGGTTATTGGTAACGCAACCCGCAACGAGCTTAGTCACCGATCATACTGGCGGAACGTATGTTCCGCAGACCAGGCATGTATCGCTGAGAGCAAATAGAAAGTCCTGCCTGCTTACCAACAAGGACAACCATGAGCTTACGACAGCCATTCAGTGCGGCTGCCTTGTTTTTCCCCACGCGTAGAATCGAGTTTCGCGTCTACGTTGTGGTATACTCGGTGTCTAGCATTCAATCACTCGTTAGGTGCAAAGCTCAACCGCCGTTCATAGCTGTTCGTACCGGAGTCGGAACAAACCATGAGCTATTCAGATTTTCGTCGCGAGTATTTAACGCAATTGCCGCTGCCGCTTGCGCAGCTGTATCGTCGGACGAATGACGAGAAAAACCCGAACGCACGCCATAACAATTGCTACTTCATGTTTGAGGCGTTGGTGAAGCTGGTTACGGCTCCGGCGATCGCGATCTATTTGGAAGATGCTGAGCGGTCACCGCAGCGCCGAAGCGAAGCAATCGATAAGCAGCTTGAGGCGCTCGCATGCCCATCGCAAGGTCATTGGGTCGGGATGCTGCGCGAATTGGCCCGCCACTTTAGTCAAAGCAAAGGCGCCGAGGTGCACCCGCTTGGGCATCTTTGGGGCGAACTGGATAAACGGCGAGGTGGCGATGATTTTGATGGCTTAGTGAATTTGTACCGAGCCATTAAAGAAGGCCCCGATTCTGCGCCGTCGGGCGACCAAACCTGCTCGCTGATGGATGTCGTCGACAAACTTGTGCCCTATCGGAATACAGTACTCGGACATGGTGCTCAACAGTCTCAATCCTTCTATGACCGCAAGGCGCCGCTGTTTCAGCCTGCTGTTAACGACGCATTGAATTCAGAGTTGCTTCGAAAGCTATGGCCACAGGACGCAACGCTCATCTTTATCGAAGAAAAACGTGAAATAGATGAGGACGTCGTGGAAGTCGAGTATCTCGATCTGACCGGAGAGCGTGCCGTTCGCATGGAGCCTAAACGTCTGTCAAAGTCTGACGCAGATCAACTAACTGTCAAGCGAGTTGCCTTGCAGTGGCCCGGGCGGTCGTTTCCACTCCGGCTAGATCCTCTGCTCATATACCGGACATCGGAACAGGCGGACGAGGTGTGTTTCCTGAATAAGGACGTGCGTGGTCAGCGGGTCGAGCATCTAAGTTATACAACAGGAAAGACACACCGGGACAAAGCCGAGATGGCGGCAGAGATGCGAAAGCTCGTCGCAAGGATCAAGGGCGGGAGCGTTTCTGACTCAGAGATCGAACGAATAACCAAGGAGACTCCAGAGCCGCAAAAGGACTACGTTGCCGTGAAGGCTCCTAAAGGAAGAGTCATTGATGACTACGAAATATTGGTCACGCTAGGTAAAGGCGGAATGGGGATTGTTTATCTCGCCAAACAGCTTTCACTAGGCCGATTAGTCGCATTGAAAATGCTGCCGGCGGCTCTGGCAGGTGATGAAGAATATCTTGCCCGATTCCGTCGCGAAATACGTGTTCTTGGTCAATGCGAACACCCCAATATTGTAAAGATTCTGGCCCACGGCGTTTCCGAAAATGAAGGTCCTTACTACGTCATGGAGTACGTGCCGGGTTGCGACTTGAACGAGCTTGCTGAAGAGTTGCGTGGTAAAACGAACGCTGACACTCACATATCCAACCTCACAAGCGGTGGATTCTCTCAAGCTGTTCTCAGCGCGACCAAGAAGAAGCGGGCAGGTGCAGGTGTTTCATCGGTCGGATCAACTGCGCCGCTGGAATCCGACCTGACCGATTTGGCTGCCGACGCGAGAATTGATTCGCCCGAGGCTCAGAAGATCGCATCGGAAAGTCTGCCGCAACTGCCAGTAGTAAATGACGACAATTCAAAGACCTATACTACCCGCATTGCAAGGCTCATGAGAGACGCAGCTTTGGCGTTGCACCAAGTTCACGAATATGGCGTCGTTCATCGCGACATCAAACCATCCAACCTGATGTTGACGCCCGATGCGTCGCGAATCGTACTGATGGACTTTGGTCTCGCGAGATTGTCCGATTCAGATTTGACAAGACAGACTCAGCAGGGGCAGCTCGGAACACTGCGGTACATGGCACCTGAACAACTGCAAGTCCGCAGGCTTGACCATCGCGTCGATGTCCGAGCGCTGGGAGTGACTCTGTGGGAACTTCTTTCCCGCAGGCGACTTTTTGACGAAATCAAGGACGACGAGCAATTGCGTTCCGCAATTCTGGACAACGAACCGCCAAAACTCAGAACTATCGATTCTTCGATTCCCCGCGATCTCGAAACAATTGTCGCAAAGGCCGTCGAAATCAAGCCGGACGATCGCATCGGGACAGCATCGGAACTTGCCAAGCATCTGGACGACTTTATTCACGGTCGAGAACTGACTATTCGGCCGCGGTCACGACTTGAGAGAATCTGGCGAGGTCTTGCAGCTCACCGGATTGAAACAGCGGCGGCACTGACCGTGTTGGTTGCAATCGCGGTCGCCGCGATGATTTACCGGAGTAGCCGAAACAGTGCGGCCGCATCTGCTGCCGATGCGCGTGCCGCTGTCAATGAACTGTTCGTGGAGGTTTCTCAAAATGACTTGCTAAACCGAGGTGGATTGGTTGAAGTGCGGAATAAGTTGCTCAAACGTGCAAAGGCTTATTACGAAAAGTTCCAAACGGCACCCACCTACGGCAAGGATCTAAGGCTTGATTTGGCGAAGACGCAGTTCTTTATCGGTGAAGTGACTACAAAGATTGAAGGCTATAAAAAAGCGACGGAAGCGTACAACGAAGCTATGTCCCAACTCTGCGGAGTTCCGGATAGCGTTGAAAAAGATGAGTACATGGCCAAGATATGGAATCGACTAGGAGAGGCGCGCCAGAACGAGGCCAGAAAACTGGAAGCAGAACTTAGAGCTTCCTCCGACGCGCCCGATGTGCAGACGCGGTACGACGAGGCTATTGCAAAGTACGGCGATGCCCGCGAAGCGTACCTTGACGCGAAGAAGCTTCGTGAAGAACTTGCATCCCTTTCACCAGAAGACGCCAGGCTCTATCCCAAAGGAGCCGATCGCAACTCTGCGGAGGAGCAAAAAAAAGCTAGGGAGCGTTTATCCGAATTTGCCAGGCTCCACGCAAACGCGATCATGAATCTTGCTCAGCTCGATTCGAGTGTGGCCCTGTTCAAATATGATTGGGCGAAGGCTAAGGGTGGCAATCAGCAACAGCTCGCAACGATCGCAGGAGGCTTCAAAGGTGTTGTGCAAGGTTTAGAGGACGCTCAAGATCTGCGCATGAAGCTGGCGGACGAGGATCTACCTGACGCAGTGGCCGAATTGGTTTCCCGAGATATCGCAAAGGGAGACATCAACCTAAGCAGAACACAGAGCGACTGGAACTCGCGAGTCCCATCCGACGATACAGCGGCCGAAGCGAGGGCAAGAGGTAAAAGCGCAGTAGATCGATTGGCAGGCCTACTGAACGACCATCCATCAAATACAGAATATCAGTTCCTTCTCGGGCAAGCTTACTTCAACGTTGGCAGTTTAAGCACAAACATGGCGGCATTGCATGATGCAATACAGTTGTTCGGTATATTGGCCGAACAAAGCCCGTCGTCGCTTGAATACCGTAGAGAAC
>JAGQPC010000593.1 GCA_020426925.1 Planctomycetales bacterium
CGTTTTCGCAGAAACACGATGTCGGTGACAACTTTCGTGCCTTGCTCTTTGAACGCATCGGCAGGCAGTCGGATAGCTCCCAGAAAATCGGCCTGGTTGCTGAGGCGTTCGCGTAGCTCGCCATTGAGTTTGTCGAGTGTGAAATGCGATGTAACAAGGGCCAGTACGCCGCCTGGTTTCAGGGCATCAACCGACTTGGCGAAGAAGTAGTCGTGAAGCGACAAACGATTGCCTTGATAGTTAAGTTTGAGATCGGCAAACGGCACATTGCCGATGACCGCGTCGAGTTCGGAGAGTTTCGTATCCTGGAAATTCTCGATGCGGATATCGTGCTCGGGATAAAGGGCACGAGCGATCCGGCCGGAAATACTATCCAGTTCCACGCCGATGAATCGTTGCTGGCTGCCGGCATGCTTCATGAAATTGCCAATACCGCAACCAGGCTCGAGGATTCTGGCTTGACCTGAGACACCGAGCCGACTCAAAGCCTGATGCATGGTCTGCATCACAGCGGGCGAAGTATAGAAGGCGTTAAAGGTCGTCCGCTTGGCACTGTCATATTCTTCCGGCGACAGTAGGTCAATCAGCTCGTTTCCGAGTTCCTGCCAACTGTCGTCTTTATAGTTGCCAGTGACAGGGTCGGGAAAAATGTAAAGTGCGACTGCACCAAATCCCCCGAACCGTGACAGTACGTCTCGTTCTTCCGACGTCAGCTGACGATTACCATGTTCAATTTGCTGCAAGCAGCGGATCGCAGCGATGATCTCGCGAGCCTTCGTCTTGGGTCCTGTGGATTGGCTACCGCAACGCTCCGCATTTCTTTGTTTGGCGGCAGAACGTTCTTCGGACTGATCCAACAACCCGAACAATGGACGATCATTGCTCGGCGTTAGTCGGTTTGATTTCGGATAAAGGCCATTGCCGCGTCCAGCGACAGCGGTTCGTCGTCCGACTCGCTCGGCAAATCCTGCTGCAGCTGGTGAACCGCGAGTTCCAGCGCTTCGCTGCTCAGCTGTACTTCCGAAGCTTGCGGCCGTTGATGACGCAATCTCTGCAGAGCTTCCTCGTGGTAATGCTTCAGTGTCTTTGCCAGTTGATTCAACATCGAAAGCGAGCAACCGCTGGACGCGAGCTGTGCTTGCAGCGTCGGACGATCCGCTATCAGTTCGTGAACTATCGTTTTGTACTGCATGATGTTGTCCCTGACTTGGCGGTGCTTCGGGCGGAGCATCCGTTTCGTAGGTTGTATCGTTAAACATGGCCGCTGTCCCTATCGCCAGTTCCAGTTGGTCGGCCACATTGCCACAGCTAAATGCGATTGGCCAGTAGTTTCTTGTATGCATGATCGAGTCCTTTCATTGGTTTTCAGTTAGATAGGTTTGGACGGCGCGATGAACCGGTTTTTGTTCACCGTAGTCCAAAGAGGCCGAGGCAAACTCCGATACAAAGGCCGTAGCTGATTCGTCATCGTCGAACGCCACATCGAGCACACCGTCTTCGGGAGTCGCTCCTTCGGTATCCCAGTCGACGACAAAGACGTCAGCTGACACACTGCTGAACACGTCCTGTGCTAAGCCTCCGTAAACGTTAATGAGAATTTGTGGTTTGGAGTGAGGCATGATGATGTTCCTTTCATTTTCAATGTTCGGATGGCAGATAGAGCGTCCAGTACAGGCCGTCGTAGGCTGCCCAGATATCGACTCGTTCCAGCGGAAAGTCTGTGTGTCCGATTGCCTGCTGGACAAACGGCGTAACGCCCGCATCCGCTTCCGCAGTAAGCACGCCCTGGCTGTTTACAACTTCCAACCGCCAGAACTGCATGCTGGCTATGCGAGAGTCCTGTTTGATTGCTTGTCGCATCCGGGCACTGCCCAAGTACGTGGCAATGGCGTCGATTAGCCAGTAAGCCTGTCCCTGATCTGCGAGATAACGAATGCCCGGCGTGTAGATCACTTTGGAGTTGAGCAAATGCTGATACCGCTTTATGTCGCCATAGAACTGATCCAGGTCGGCCTGCGTGAGAGTGTTTGTCATCGTGAGATTCCTTTCTTGTTGATGAGAAGTGACCACGCACCTTCGCGGCCAGCTGGCAGACAACAAAAACCCGGCTTCAGGCGGGAGCGGCAGCCTTGTTTGCAACCACAAAATGGGCGGAGGCCTTTAGGAGGAACCGGTTTTGTGGTTGCAAATCCCGTCGCCGGGTTTACCCACGTGCCAGCTGGCCGCATCGGGCGTAGGGCAACGACAAAGATGCAGGAAAGGTGACACAGATGTGGCACACAACATTTTGGCCGAACGTCTCGGCAGAGTCTTATGCGCTACGGCAGGTGAGACCTGCCCAAGGAATCGAGCGACTATGGGCTTTTGATCGCAGACAGAATGTGATGGCGGATCACGTCGGGCCGGTAATCGCTGTAGATAGGAAACGACAGTAATGGGATGCCCGCGCTGTTTAGGGCATCGGCCACAAACGCGTCGCGGGTCTTGCGGTGAGCATGGTTGTGGGAGGCGTCGTTGAGCTCAATGGCTGCGATAATCCGTGCGGTTTTGGGAGTAGTAAGCACGAAGTCGAGGTGCTTCGCCTGGATTTTGCGAAACGCGGCGCTGCGTGTCGAGCCGTCACAGCCGATCACATCCATCAGGCGGACTTTGAACGAGACGTGGTAGCGTCCGGCAAGTGCGGGCAACAGACCGGTACGATAAAAACGTTGTTCCGCCTCGGTGAGCAGGTGACCACGCGAATGATAACAGACCATGTCATTGTTGCCGGTTGGCAGGCAATTGATTGCGACACTTTTTGATGAGGTAGACATACGACGGAGCTTAGTGGCTGAATCCACAATTGTCAGCCGAAAAGTGTCTGCGGATCGGAGGCACGTTACACGCATGCGTCCGACGCGGAGGCGGCTTCGCTAAAGAAATTAGAGTGTACGCTCAACTTCAATTCACTGTTCTATTTGAAGGAGCGTGCCATGACCGCACAAAAAAAGGTTGGCCTTTCCCTGTTGGCATCTGCAGGCGTGTTGGTGGCCATTATTGCACCTCGCATCTGGGAGGTGCAGCGTCCGCAGCCGCCGGTTGCTCCTCCTGCAATCGTCCTGCCACCGCTACCTGAAGCAGTGGCGGCAACGCACCTGGAAGATGCGGACGCTCAGTGCAAGGCGATGATTGAGTCGCACGTCCAGTCACTGGACGACTTCTTTGTGGAGGCGTCGGACAATTTGACTCCGTTTGCCAGACGCACGTTCGGCTGGAAAAGCAAATGGTGCATGATTTGTGATTTGATGCCGGGAGGCGGCCACTATCACCAGGAGTTTGTGCGCACGGAATTTGAGCAGCAGGTATTCGACAACGAACAGCTGCAGCAGGCGATTGAACAACTGGTTGCTAACTTCATGCAACAGCTGCAGTTCATCGAGCAGGACATGCTGGTTCAAATTCGGGCAGACGTCGCTGACTTTCCCGACAGCTTTGCCTGTGCCAGTTGGAACGACGATCTGATGCAGGAGACGTTTAATGGGATGGTTGCTACCGCTGTGGAAGAGGCCGGTGAGCAGTTGCCTTACGACATCAGCGTTGAGATGGTTTCCTGGATCGTAGGGGAGGTGTTTGGGCAATTGGCCGTACGGACTGGTGTCTCGACCGGGATCATTTCTGCAGGAGCGGCTTCCAGTTGGTTCACGTTTGGTGTTGGCATCGTGGCTGGGCTGATTATCGATCAGATCGTGCATTGGATCTGGGAATGGTGGGCCGATCCGATTGGTGAACTGACGGGTCAGCTAGACAAGCAACTGAAATTGCTGCGAAGAGAGCTAAAGGCCAGCGTTGCCAGTGAGTTAACCGCCTTTGCCGAACAGCGTTCGCAAATTCGGCGTGACACGGTGTTGGCATTACTGCGGCAAAGCGAGTAGGGAGGGTACTGCGATGCGAAAGACATTGCTATTGGTGGTTGCTGCAACAGCGTTTGCCGTACCGGCATGGGGACAAAAAACGGCATTAGTTCGTGAGGCGGCCGAGCAGGTTCTGCGCCGACTGGGGCGCAAGGCCGGAGTGGAAACGGCAGAGACACTGACGCGTAAAGCGGAACAGTTGCTTGCGAAGTACGGAGATGATGGGCTGCGTGCGTTCCGCAAGATTGGCCCAAATACCGCTCGACTCGCCGCTGAAGCCGGGGAGCATTCGACACTGGCTGTGCGGCTCTTGGGCAAGCATGGTGACGATGCGGTGTGGGTAGCCTCCAGCGAAGTGCGGCTTGGGCTGGTTGCCAAACATGGAGACGAGGCTGCTGCTGCTCTGATCCGTCATGGCAGCATAGCCGAACCGGTGATTGAGACGTTTGGCAGGCCAGCTGCTGCAGCGATGGGCAGACTGTCCGGACAGAATGCCAGAAGGCTTTCGATGATGGCCAGGGCCGGAGCGATACGTCCGGAACTGCTCGACGTGATTGCACGCTACGGCGACCGGGCAATGGCATTCGTCTGGAAAAACAAGGCTGCCCTGGCGACCGCATCGGTGCTCACAGCGTTTGTGGCCGATCCCGAACCGTTTCTGGACGGTGCGGCGAAGCTTACCGACCAGATCGGGGAGTATGCCGTACAACCGGTAGCAAGTATTCCGGGCGAGATCGCTCGCAGCGTTGATTGGACTCGCCTGTGTCTTGGTGCGGGGATGCTTACGGCAGTGTTGCTTGTTGTTCGCCAGCGAAACAAGCGTCGCACGCCAGCGAGTTGCGAGCAATAAGCCACATTGTCATGAAGTTGTCACAAAAAGGGCGTATGCAGAGCATCGCCCTTTTAGCTGTGATTTGACGATGACACCGCATGCTCAGAATTACCCGACAATATTCCACTGCTGCCGTCAAGAAATACTATGAGCATTCGGACTATTATCAGGAAGGTCCCAATGCCCTGAAGGGTTATTGGTTCGGCGTTGGAGCCAAGCGATTGGGACTCGTTGGTGAAGTGCACAAGCAGCAGTTCGACCGCGTGGTAGAGAACCGTCATCCGTTTGCCGAAGGGGAGTCATTGACGCCGAGAACACGCTCTGATCGCGTCGTGGGTGCAGATTTCACGTTCAATGCTCCGAAGTCGATTTCGATCTTGTGGGCGCTTACGCAGAATCACCGGATCTTAGACGTAGTGCGCGAGGCAGTTGACGAGACACTCAAAGAAATTGAACAAGACATTGAAACTCGGGTGCATGTGGGAAAGAACATGCACCGCGAGAAGACCAGAAACGTCATTGGCGCGAGCTGGCTGCACACGACAGCCCGTCCTGAAAATGGCATTCCTATGCCCTCGCTGCATGTGCATGCGTGGATTGCCAATGCCACACATGACGGCAAAAAATTCAAGGCGATCGATTTTGCCAATGTAAAATCGGACGCCGGATTCTATGAAGCGAGGTTTCACAGCCGACTTGCTGAACGTCTGGCTGAACAATTTGGCTTTTCGATTAAGCGTCAGGGCAAGAAATGGTTTGATATTGAAGGTGTTGCCCGCGAGATCGTGGAACGCTACTCGGAGCGGACACAGACGATCGAACGGGTTGCTCATGAGAAGGGGATTGTCGATCCGGAGAAAAAAGGATCGCTCGGTGCGCGAACCCGGCAGAAGAAGACAAAAGAGATTCCGCCTGCTGATCTGCCACATCTCTGGCGTTGGATGTTGAGCGACAAGGAACATACCGACCTGACCGACGCGGTGCAGCGAGCGGGCGTGCTGCGAGGCCAGCATGTGGATGCAAAGGCCGCTGTCGACTATGCGATTGAGCATGGGTTTGCCAAGAAATCGACGGTCAAGGAACGGCGGTTGATTACCGATGCAATCTGGCGCGGGATTGGCGACGCGTCGGTTGCTGCCATCGACGGCGAACATAAGAAACGGAAATTCGTCCGCGATGGCCAAGCTGATGCGGCGTGGGTTACCACACCGGAAGTGCTGAAGGAAGAGCAGTTCATCGTCCGGTTCGCAAGACATGCTCGCGGAGCGGCGGACGCGTTAGCACCGGGTGCAGACATCACACGCGACTGGCTTTCGGATGAGCAAAAACAGGCCGTGCGAGACCTTTGGGAACGCCGTGACGGCGTGATGGTGTTAGCTGGAAAGGCCGGGGTCGGAAAAACCACAGTTGCCACGGAAGTGGTCGAGGGTATTCGCCGCAACGGACAGAATGTAGTCATGCTGGCTCCGACGACGAAATCCGTGAAAGTACTTGAAAAGGAAGGTTTTAAACCGCATACGTTGGAGCGATTCTTGCTTGATGACAAGCTGCAGGCAGCGGCCAGTGGGCGAGTACTGTTTCTCGATGAAGCCGGTCAGGTCTCGACGATTGATATGGCGCGTTTCTTCCGTGTTGCCCACAGGCTGAATGCCAGAGTGATACTTTCCGGCGATCGGTTTCAGCATAAGGCGGTCGAGCGCGGGAAGGCGTTGCAGCTCGTGGAGCTGGAGTCCGGTGTTAAGCCAATTGCGATTTCGCAGATTCGCAGGCAAGAAGACAAACGGCTCAGACGTGCCGTAGAAAAACTTAGCCGTGGCGACATTTACGGCGGGTTTCAAGCGTTGGAAAAGTTGGGTGCGATTCGAGAGCTGCCTGATGAGTTGCGAAACACCCAGCTCGCTTCCGATTATGTCAAAGCGATAGAAGCGGGTTACAGTGCATTGGTAATTGCCCCGACCAACGCAGAAAAGGATATCGTCACGCAAACGATTAGGGAGACTCTCAAAGCGCGCGGCCATATTGGCAAAGAAGAACGGACATTCAAAACGCTGAAGCGATACGATTGGGATGCAGCCGAACGCCGCGACTCGCAGCTTTATTCGGCCGGTGATGTGGTGGAGTTTCGCACGAAAGGCAAGGGAGGGTTTTTGCCCGGTGACCGAGTGAGTGTGCAGGAAGTCCGTGATGGCAAAGTGTGGGTACAGCACCGGGGCGAGACAAAGCCGCTGCCGATGACGGCGGCGGGCGGATTTGCCGTGTACCGGCAGACGGAGAAAGGGTTTGCTGAAAATGATACGATTCGCATCCTGCAAAACCGGGGTGCGAAGCCGGGGGAGCAGCGGCTAAACAATGGCGACGTGTTTACCGTTCGGTTTCGCAAGGACGGGCAAATCGACCTGGGTAATGGCGTGTCCTTCGATCCAGCGACATTTCCGCATTTCGATCATGGGATTGTGACGACGAGCTATTCGGCGCAAGGGGATACGAAGGATCAGGTATTCATCGCGCAGAGTAGCCGTAGTTTTCCGGCCAGCTCGCCAGAGCAGGCGTATGTGTCTGCATCGCGGGCGAAGAAAAATGTGCAGATTTACACGGACGATCTGGAGGGGCTTCGGAGTGCGGTTAGTAGAAGCAGACCGGACGAGTCGGCAATTGAGCTTGCTCGCCGAGTGAAGACGGGCAACCGCGATCGAATCAAAAAGCAGATTGACCGGCTTCGGCATTTGGGACAACGCGGACGCGAATTCGCTCGCCAGCAGGTGCGACGGATGGCACAACGCTTGCAACCGCAAATGGAACCAACCGCCAAGATCGCGAGATGACGAAAATGGAAAAGACTGACCTGACACTCGTAGAAAAGCTGGGGCTGCTCAATGAGCGGAGCATGCAGGAGACTGCCTCCTTCGACGAACACGAAGACGACGATGAAGAAGCTGGTTACCGGGCATTCGTAGTAACACGGCAGGAATCGCGGCGGGCGGAGATGTTGGAGTTTTTGATTAAGACGGGCAATTCACAGAGCTTTGCCTATTCGCATCTGTACCGTGCGGAGTACGACCCATCAGAAGGAATTAAGCTTCAATTCAGCGACCATGAGATTCAGATCAGCGGGCGCAACTTGAGAATTGGCTACCGGCGCCTGCTCACGCAACGGGTGATCCGGATTTGCGAGGCTGACACTCCGACGGTAAAACTTGCCAGGCCGGGCGAGGCGGTGGTGACGGGGATTGAGGTTAATGAGCGAGAATGACGTAGTTGCTTATTTGGGCGGCAACCAGGTTAACACCAGACGATTTCCTCTCGGTGTTTATGCGATAAGACCGGCGCGGTCATAACAAATCAGAATTCAAATTACCACCGGCAATTCTGTCTTTTCCGACGAAATTAGAACATTGGGGTGA
>JAGQPC010000594.1 GCA_020426925.1 Planctomycetales bacterium
TGCCGAGTCGATGGCTCGTGACGAATTAGCCGTTTTTGCGGACTGAACAAATAGGCCGAAAAAGCTACAATGGGCTTCGCATTTCACATAGAAGCCGGAAGAATCGGCTGACGCACCACTAAACCTTTTTCGCGTTAAGGATCCACAAATGCCAATCGGACGCCGTGAGTTTATTCGCAGTTCTGCTCTCGCTTCGGGAGCGCTCGTGACAGGTGGTCTCGCGTCATCGGCAGCCGAAGAAAAAACGCAGATTGCAGAGACACCTTATCGGCCGAATCCAATCGCAGTATCGTCGTACTCGTTCTGGCGATACAACGACGCGACAAAACTCCCGATCGAAAAATGTATCGACCTGGCGGCTGAAATGGGATTCGACGGGTTTGAAGTGCTGCACGTGCAGATGACCGACACCTCTCCCGGTTACTTGCAAATGCTAAAACGTCGAGCGTTCGTAAACGGCATGTCGTTGTGCGGATTTTCCACGCATCAGGGATTCGTTTCACCTGACGCCGAAAAGCGAAAGCAGAACATCAACCACACGATCGAATGCATGCGGTTGGCTCACGAAATGGGCATTCCAACCATGCGAGTCAACACTGGTCGCTGGGGAACCTCAGGCAACTTTGACGAGTTGATGGCCAACAAAGGCATCGAACCGACTCTAGAAGGTTACACCGACGATGAAGGATTCAAGTGGGTCATCGATGCATTTGAAAAACTGATTCCGTACGCAGAAATGTACGGGGTGCTGATGGGATTGGAAAACCACTGGGGATTGGGACGAACGGCGGACGGCGTTTTGCGAATTGTCGATGCAGTCGATTCACCGTGGCTGCAAGTAACGATGGACACCGGAAACTTTTTTGAAAATCGATATCCCCAGCTAGAAAAAATGGCTCCGCGTGCAGTCTTCGTTCAAGCGAAAACTTATTACGGGGGCGGAAAGTGGTACACGTTGGAAATGGATTACCCTCGGATCGCAAAGCTTCTGAAGCAAGCGAATTACCGAGGATTCGTTTCGCTCGAGTTCGAAGGCAAGGAAGATTGGGAAACCGCGATTCCCAAGAGTCTGGCAGAACTGCGATCCGCATTCGCGTAGCCGACGAATTTCCTTCCGAACCGCAATTGAATGTTGTTCGCACATTGCGTCAGATCATGGGCTGCACCATTTCGATAGCCAGCCTGCACGAAATTGAGTTCAGTGCGTAGAATGAGTCTGCATGAGCCAGGCGGGGCGTGCTCATTAATCATTGACGTTGGATTTAGATTTAATGCTTCGAGAATACCTATTTGCAAAAATTCACCGTGGCGTCGTTACAGGCTGCGACCCAAACTATATGGGATCGATCACGATTGACCCCGAGCTGCTCGACAAAACGGGAATCCAAGTTAACGAGCGAGTTCTGGTTGCTGATTGCGAAAACGGTAACCGTCTGGAAACGTACGTGTTTTTGGGTGAACGCGGATCGGGACAGATCGTTCTCAATGGTGCCGCGGCCAATCTGACTGCCCGTGGCCATCACGTGTTGATTATGTCGTTCTGCCAGCTGACGCCTGAAGAGGCTCGAAATCATCGTCCTAAAGTCGTGATCTGCAACGACGACAACGAAGTCGTGGAAACGCTCGAATACGAGCCGTACGATTCGCCGCGAGCTGTTAAAATCTAAAAGTCGGTTCGGTCGCACAGTTCGAGTCTGCGTCGAGCCTATTCCGTTGCTGCGAACTCAGTCCTCTGGATCTGTGCGAGAGATTCCATGGTGTGGTCTGACGTGCTTTTGGGGATTGCCCTTATCGCCGGCCTGGCGTCGCCGATACTGATTGGAGCGTACATACTCTCACCGCTCGACAAAGCCGCAAAACACAGGCGATCGCCTTTTCGATACACGATGACCGATTTTTTCGGGCTCATGTTCTTAGTGCAATTGCCCATGGCGGCAGTTAATGGATTTGTGCCGAAGCCAACGTCATTTGACGACAATTCAGGCGCAATATTGCTCTACGTATTGGCGCTGCTTGTATCTGCGGTTGTTTGGTGGACGGCGGTGAGGACATTTGGAAAGGCTGGCATTACACGTGTCAAAGACCGGATGTGGCTAGTCTTCTTTGTCCTGCCCGCTGGCTACTACAACGCGTTCCTACCCTGGGTCGCATGCGCAATGATCGCGCACCGGCCGACAAGGTTGTGGGGCGTTCTTTTGGCCGCCGAGGTCGTCGTCACGACGATTGCCGCTGGAATCCTGGTCCGACGAATCGTAAAGAAGTCGCAACCGGTAGTTGCCGAATTGGCGTAACCCAGCTGGCGAATTGCCATCGGTTTCCGGCGGCGAGACCGCCCGTTTCTGAGCTGCCTGCAAAGCGGTCTTAACGGTCGTGACGGTTGTGGCGCCTTGTCAGGCTGGCTGTCCCCCGCAATAAGTTCGCCATTTGCCCTAAACGCCCCTGTTTCGTTGACATTGTCAATTTCAGCTGACTATACTGAGAGCTTGTTGAGGCACAAGAAAAACGCCTAATTGGCGAGCTTTGCCCGTTTTCTGCGGGCCGGAATCTGCTCGAAACAGAGTTTTAGAGGAACCTACGGATGAACTTGATCGGCAAGATCTTCATCGTACTGATCGCGGTGATGAGTATCTTTTTTATGGCACTGGCCATGGCGGTCTATTCGACGCACCAAAATTGGAAAACCATGGCGCAAGCCGAACAGGAAAGACACCGAACTCTTCAACGAGAAAATGACGAGTTGGCAGCCAAGAACCAGCAGCTGCTGGACACGGCGGCCATCGAACGCGCTGCCCGCACCAAAGCGATTGCGACGTCGGAGACTCGATTGTTGCAATCTCAGCAGCAACTCCAGCAGGCTCGCACGCAACTGAACACTTTGCAGGAAGAGCACAATACGGCGATCAAATCGGTATCGCTGGCTCAATCTCAGCTGGAGCAGCTAAAGGGTCAGATCACGACATTGCGAGACACGATCACGAAAGCTCAAAATGATCGTGACGACCAATTCGCGCGTGTTCGTGAATTGACCGACCTGATCAATCAGGCAGAAGGAACAAAGGCCGCTCTAGAACGACGGCTCCAGCAACTTACCGATCAATATTCTCAAGCTCAGAACGTTTTGAAGGCTCATAGCCTGACGATCAATACTCCGGTCCATAACATTCCTCCTCGTTTGGAAGGCGTGGTTCAAGCGGCTGATGCAAGCATGATCGAGATTTCTTTGGGATCTGACGAAGGCCTGCAAAAAGGTCACACGGTTGAAGTATCACGTGGTGATCGATATCTCGGTCGAGCACGGATCATTCGAGTAGAAAACGACATTTCTGTCGGACAATTGTTGAAAGAATTCAGTAAAGCACCAATTCGAAAGGGTGACCGTGTTCAAACGAAAGTCCGCTAAAGATAAACCGGCGAAGCCAAAGAAGTCGAAAAAGGCAAAGGCGGCCAAACCAGCCAAAGCAAAGAAGGAAAAGACGCCAAGGGTGAAGAGCGACATCGTTGTGCAGAAGCCGGACACCGATGTCTATACGGTGATGTTGGTGATCGCGTTTATCAGCATTCTGACCGCTTGCTTGCTGCTTTACATCGAATTGTCCCGCTATGGAAGCTATCCGTGGTGGAAGTAGAGAAAAACTAATCGAACGAACAAAGCTCGTGCCACTGGTGCGAGCTTTTTTTATGGAACAACGGTGTTCGGGCTCCATCAACTTTTTTGTAGAGGGGCTCCGTTTTTCCGGTAACCTTAGATCAACTGCTTCGACTAAATCGACAGTCACAGTTAACTTGTCGGTTGCAACCAAGGCAAATACGAAAGGATTAATCTATGAGTGGTGTCATTGGTCGAAATGCATTTTCAGTGTGTCTGTTGTTCGTTCAGGTTGGATCTGTCACGCTGGCTCAAGACTCCACAACCTACAGAGTCACGTTTGACTCGATTTGGAGTGCCGCAACTCATCCGGTCGATTGGCCAGGTGGAGTCGCTCACTATTCCGGGCTGATTGGTGGCACGCACAATGCGACCGCCACGTTTTGGGAGCTGGGCGGTATTGCGACCAGCGGAATCGAAGCCATGGCTGAATTCGGAAGCAAAGTTGGATTGGAGAACGAAGTTAAGGCAGCAATTGCTGCTGGCACGGCTGGCTCAGTTATTTCCGGTGGAGGTCTCGGTACTACTCCAGGTTCGGTTTCGGTTGAATTCACCGCGACGCAAGAATTTCCACTGGCGTCGATTGTCTCCATGATTGCGCCGAGTCCCGATTGGTTCGTCGGAACGAACGGTTTAGATCTGCGATCCGGAGACGGATGGGCTGGAAAAATCGTTCATGAATTGGACCCGTATGACGCCGGAACTGACAGCGGATTAACGTTCAGATCGCTCAATGCTGACACTCAACCGGCAGAAGTGATCCACAGCCTGAGCGACGTTTTCCCATTTCAGAACACTGGGCCACTCGGAACGTTTACGTTTCTGCGTTTGATCGATGGAGACTTCAATGAAACTGGAACTCTCGACGCCGCGGACATTGATGCCTTGGGAGCCGCGATCCGAAACGGCTTGAGCGATGCGAGATTCGACTTAAACAATGACGATGCTGTGACAGCTGCTGACCGCAATGTTTTGGTCAACGAACTGCTGAACACGTACGCGGGCGATTCTAATTTGGACGGCGAGTTCAATAGCAGTGATCTCACAAAAATCTTTCAGGCTTCGCAGTACGAAGACGGCATCTCGGGAAATTCATCTTGGGAAACAGGCGACTGGAACGGCGACGAAGAATTCGAAACGAGCGATTTAGTTTATGCGTTTGCCGAAGGAGGTTACGAGCGGGGGAGGCGAGCCGCAGTAGGTGTTCCAGAACCAAGCAGCTTCGTGACGGCGCTACTGGCAATGCTGTTGCTATTGGTTCGAGCGCGACGATCGTGATTTTATGAAACGGCCACGAGCACACGCCCGCGAACTGAGCCGGCGTAGATTTCATCAACCGATTCAGAGATTCGATCAAGCGGAATCTCGGTAACAACATCTTCGAGTTGTTTCACTGACCAGTCACCGGCGAGTTTGTCCCAAATCGAAAGGCGTTCTGCCATCGGACAAAGTGCTGAAGTGATTCCGGCGAGGCGAACTCCGCGTAAGATAAACGGATACACTGTTGTCGGCAGATCGGTCCCGCCGACGAGGCCGCATGCAGCGACGCAGCCGTTTACATCGATCGCACGTAGGATGCTTGCGAGCGTTTCACCGCCGACCGTATCGACAGCTCCTTGATAGCTCACCGAAGCCAAAGGCCGCTTGCGGTCGTTTAGGGCAGCTTCGCGACTGATGACTTCTTTCGCGCCCAGCGACAACAACCAATCGCATGCTTCCTTCTTTCCGGTGGACGCGACGACGTCAAAGCCTAGTTGGGCGAGAATCGCCACGGCCAGGCAGCCGACACCGCCGGTCGCGCCGGTCACTACGATCGGGCCAGCATCTGGCTTCAGATCGTTTCGCAGTATCTCTCGGACGCATTGTGCTGCCGTAAAACCAGCCGTGCCCAGGATCATAGAACTTCGCAGCGACAAGCCTTCTGGCAACGGCACCACCCAATCGCTGGGAACGCGAATCATTTCCGACCAGCCGCCCCACCTTCCGGCACCTAGTTCGTAGCCGGTGACAATAACTTCTTGGCCGGGTTGGACGCGAGGATCCTGACTTACGGTGACAACACCGGCGGCATCAATTCCAGGCACGTGCGGCAACGATTTCGCCACTCCCGGGTGCCCTTTCGCCGCAAGTGCATCTTTGTAATTTAACGACGAATACTTGACGGAGATGTCGATGTCGCCGTCCGGCAGTTCGGACTTGTCAATAGTTGTGATATTCCCGCGAACTTCTCCGTCAGAATTGCGGCTTACCAAGTAGCATCGAACGTCTTTTGCCATCAAGTCATCCTTGTGCGATGAATTATGTCGAACAATATGATTGGTTGACGTTGTGTGTTTCAATTCTATAATTCCCGACATATTGCCGATAGTTGGCAATGGTGCGGCTGGCGCGATCGGGTAGTTGCTAGTCATCGGTCTACAACTATTGACTGGAGGAATGGACATATGGCCACCGAACTTACGGGTGCCGATTTCGACGAACAGGTACTTAATGCAGCGGAACCCGTGCTGGTAGACTTCTGGGCTCCATGGTGTGGTCCTTGCCGCCAGATTGCTCCGATGATTGACGAGTTGGCAGCTGAAAACGAGGGATCAGCGAAGGTCGTCAAAGTGAACATCGACGACAGTGCTGACATCGCGCAGAAGTATGGGATCATGAGTATCCCGACTCTGATCATCTTCAAAGGTGGTGAGATCGCTGACAAATTTGTCGGTGCAAAACCGAAGGCAGCGTTGCAGGAGGCGCTTGACGCTGCAAAAGCCTGAAGTCAGTTTGCAGATCGGCGTTTGTTAGCCAACGTACCGCGCGAGCAAAACTAACGAGACTTTGCCAAACGCAGCTGTTTTCGGCAGTTGCGTTTTTTTGTGCGCTGTTCCGAAGTCGTTTCGAGCCGCTCAGGATCGAAGGCGCGTTATATCGGGCATTCGGTGAACATCTCGTTCCCTGGCCCGCCCAGGGAACTCGCTGCCATTGAGCCACCTGCCGCAGTAAGCCATGGTGATCACGACGTGCGGGACGCCTGAAGCCGTCATCCAGTGTGTTTTCAGGCAGGAGGGTGGAAACAAGGTAAAAGTCTCACGATCGGTCTATCCGGATGCGAAGAGCTCATGTGGCGTAGGTGCAACGTACACTTCTCATGCTGCAAAAATGCGTACGGATGCGCGGGAAGTAGCGATCACAGCGGAGTGGGTGCAGGTTCGAGATCTACGTGACATTGCGTACAATTGATTCATTGCTCATGGCGCGTAGGGCTTAACTAGTTATGGCGTTTGCGAATCTTCCGGTGCTTTTGTTCGGTGGCCTTTCGGTTGCCGTGCCGATCATTTTGCACTTGATCATGCGC
>JAGQPC010000595.1 GCA_020426925.1 Planctomycetales bacterium
TCGCGAAACTTGATCTTCAAGTTCATCACCGATTGCATCTTCTCACTGCGAGCATCGCCGATGATGCTTCGACAGCCGAGCGCTCGCGGACCAAACTCCATGCGATCTTGAAACCAGCCGATGACTTTTTCATCCGCGATCGCGTCGGCTACCGTTTCGAAAAGTTCTTCGTCCGTGTCGCACAAAACGCTGCTGAGACCATGCCGGGTTAGCGAGTCTTCAACTTGCGCATGCGAGAATTCGGGTCCAAGCAACGATCCCTTTTGGAAGTCAGAAGCTTGCGTTTCTGGGCAGCTGCGTTCACGGTCCAGCAGCTGATGCCAAATGAACATCGCAGTTCCCAGCGCGCCTCCTGCGTCTCCAGCGGCTGGCTGAATCCAGATGTTCTCAAATGGACCTTCGCGTTGAATTAATCCGTTTCCGACACAGTTGAGCGCCACACCTCCGGCGAGCACCAGATTCTTCATCCCGGTTTCTTTGTGTACGTGTCGCGCAGTTCGCAACATGACTTCTTCTGTGACGGCTTGCACAGACGCAGCCAAATCCATCTCGCGTTGTGTGATCTCCGATTCCGCTTTTCGTGGAGGTCCTCCAAACAATTTGTGCAACCGCTCGGAGGTCATTGTGAGTCCCTGGCAGTAGTTGAAGTACCGCATATCCATACGGAACGATCCATCGTCCTTCAGATCAATCAGGTGCTCAAGAATCAAGTCTTTAAAGACCGGTTCGCCGTACGGGGCGAGCCCCATTACTTTGTACTCGCCACTGTTCACTCGGAAGCCGGTGTAATAGGTGAACGCGGAATACAACAAGCCAAGCGAATGAGGAAATCGCAATTCGCTGGTGAGTTCGATTTTGTTGCCGTGACCAATTCCGCAGCATGTTGTTGACCATTCACCGACACCATCGAGTGTCAAAATTGCGGCTTCTTCGAACGGCGATGGAAAGAAAGCACTTGCCGCATGAGATTCATGATGGTCGGTGAATACGAATCGCCCTTTGTACCGTTTTTTCAGGCCTGCACGCAGCTCTCGCGGCAGGTGAAGTTTCTGCTTCAGCCACAGCGGCATCGCTTGCCGAAACGATCGATAGCCAGCTGGAACGTACGCCAGATAGGTTTCTAACAATCGTTCAAATTTTGTGATCGGCTTGTCATAAAATCCAACATAGTCCAGCTGCTCGGGGGCAAGCCCTGCGTGGCTCAAACAGAAATCGATCGAGTTCTGGGGAAACTGATAGTCGTGTTTCTTGCGTGTGAATCGTTCCTCTTGAGCGGCTGCTACGATTTCCCCGTCCACAACGAGCGCTGCCGCTGAATCGTGATAGAAAGCCGAGATGCCAAGAATTGCAGTCATTGTTCGATTGATGGGACGATAGTTAGTTTCTGCACTTCCAAGAATACTCCGTATATTCCTGCTTACGCGTGGAATGCACCAAAGTACGGCTTGGATCGGATTTGCAGGTTTTCCGACAGATTTAGTGAGTCCCCACGGGCGCGGGCATCGCGGCGATTCAATCAGGACTCGACCCGCTTCGTTTTCGACGGTAAACTACGCGATTCGGACGTTTTAACGCGTGATGACACGCAGCATATCGAGGTTGAAAACATGTATGCAATCGTCGAAGACGGTGGTCGCCAATACAAAGTTCAAGAAGGTCAGTTCGTTAACATTGATTATCGAGACATTCCGGCCGGCGAAAGTATCCAGCTAGACCGCGTTTTGGCTGTTTCTGGTGGTGACGGAGTCAAAATCGGGAAGCCGACCGTGGACGGAGCTTCGGTTAGTGCTGAAGTGGTCGGAGTCGAAATGGGCGACAAGATTTACGTCCAAAAACTGCGGCGTCGCAAGAACTTACGCCGACGGACGGGGCACCGCCAAATGTACACACGGGTAAAAATCGGGAAAATCGCCGTGTAGTTTGGCGCTCAGCCTTCTCCCAGAACGCTGCAAGCCGTCGTTGTCACGATGGCTTTTTTATGCGCTAAACCGTTGTCAGCAAACGGTTACCGACGTGGATTTGCGTTCTCCCCAGATTCGGTGATTGTTCCCAGCGCCAACCGCTGTTATCTTTTGTTATCGGGGTGTGAAAATCACGTAAGCTATTTGTTAGCAACGACTTGCAACAAAACCTAATTTAGTTGTTGACGACCTGAAACAAATTCCTAAAATCACGCCAACGCCTAAATGTTGTGGTCTTCAAAGACGAAGATACAATATATTGGGTTTCTGAAGGCGTTCGTTCAATCAGCGAAGCGCCCTGGTTACGTTCACGATACGTGATCATTTGTTTAGTTACGTATGGAAACCCCCTCTTAGCCTTTGCAAGGAGCAATTCGGGAATGGCAACTGCGAATCTTGATTCTTCTCGTGCATCTTCAACTACTGGAATAAAGATCAAACCAGAATTCTGCCCACCGGGAGTCAACGACCCGTTTTCGACCGTTGAATGGGAAACCCGTTCAGCCGCGATCAAAGACGAAAACGGTGGAATTCTATTTGAACAAAATAATTGCGAAGTCCCGAGTACTTGGAGCCAATTGGCGACGAATGTCATCGTTAGTAAGTACTTCTACGGGGAAATTGGGACATCTGAACGTGAGTACAGCGTCCGCCAGTTGATTCATCGTGTTACACGCACGATCACTGACTGGGGTTATAAGGACGGCTATTTTGCGTCAGAGAAAGATGCTGAGACCTTCTATCGAGATCTGAGCTGGCTGTGTCTTCATCAGCACGGAGCGTTTAATTCGCCGGTTTGGTTCAACGTCGGGCTTTATCACGAGTACGGTGTTGGCGGAGCAAAGTGCAACTGGGCCTGGGACACCGATACGAGCACAGTTTTCCAACCGGAAAATCCGTACGAGTATCCGCAAGGTTCGGCCTGCTTCATCCAAAGCGTGGCTGACAACATGGAAGACATTATGCGGCTCGCCACCAGCGAGGCGATGTTATTCAAGTTTGGATCCGGAACCGGAACCGACCTGTCCACGATTCGTTCGCAGCGAGAAAAACTATCCGGTGGTGGAAATCCATCCGGCCCACTCTCGTTCATGCGAGTTTACGACCAAATCGCGGCGGTTGTGAAATCTGGCGGCAAAACTCGCCGAGCGGCCAAGATGCAATCGCTGAAGGTTTGGCATCCAGACATTTTGGAATTCATCGAATGCAAACATAAGGAAGAGCAGAAAGCTCACTGCCTAATCGAAAAAGGCGGCTACGATTCGAACTTTAACGGCGAAGCATACAGTTCGATTCTGTTCCAAAACGCCAACCTTTCGGTTCGCATCACTGATGATTTCATGGAATCTGTGGAAGAAGACACCGAATGGCGAACGCGTTGGGTTACCGACAAGACAAAAGATGGGCCCGTGTTCCAAGCTCGTGAATTGCTTGGTCGCATGGCCGAATGTGCGTGGCATTGTGGCGATCCTGGCGTTCAGTACGACACAACCATCAACACGTGGCATACATGCCCGAATTCCGGACGGATCAATGCCAGCAACCCGTGCTCGGAATA
>JAGQPC010000596.1 GCA_020426925.1 Planctomycetales bacterium
AGGAATGCGGTATTTGTCAGTTGTGATGGCTTCGTCTCGACGCAATCCTGCATCCGTTAATTTCTCAGTTGGAAGTGTAACTTGATTTGTGTAACAGCGTTGTCGGTTCAAGTGATTGATGGCCGGGTCAATACAGCATTGTTGCTCCCAGCTGCGCCTGAGGAGCGAAAAAACGCAGTCGTGCTAGCAGAAAAATGTCTGCGCGACATCGCATTAGGCCGCATCGAACCAAATTTCGCGAACTTGCATACGATCTCCGCAAATCACACCAATTGCGGTTAACCGCCTCAACTAATGCTGACTGGCCCAAGTCGCCGTCGGATTAGTCGGGCTGGACCATCTCGGGAGGTCGGTGTCGATGAAACGCGACACCATCTTCCAGTCGTGCAAACTAACACCAAGTCGGCCACGGGTTGCGAAGGAGTCGCGCGTTCAGATAGCGAGGATCTTGAGATACTTCTTCACCCAGCCAGGCCGGATGAGCGAATGGTGTTTCCGCCGTTGGCAGCTCAACTTCAGCGATGACCAGTCCTTCATTGGCGCCACTAAAGACATCGACTTCCCAGGTCAATTCTCCCTGAGGAATGCGGTGGCGAATCTTGTCGATTACTCGATCGTCACATAAAAGATCGATCATCGTTCTGGCATCGTCGACGGGAATCGAGTATTCGAATTCCAATCGGTTCAAAGCGTTCGAGCCACCCTTTACCGTAATCCAGGCCGACTCACCAGCGACTCGAACTCGAACGCACTTTTCTTCGCTGTTAAGAATGTATCCTTGGACGAGACGCTCACTTGACTCAGCGCACTCGCGCCAGGAATCGTCGGCGACCAAGAAACGTCGTTCGATTTCAATAGCCACGGTAACCTCGCTGAATTGTGACGCTCATTCGAATTCTACAACAGCGATTATGGAGTTAGTACAATCTTTCCTGCAGTCGTTCCTGCACGCCCCAGAGTGTTGTCTTCTTGTAGCTGGTGCGCTTTCGCTGCATCTTCCAATGTAAACCGGTGACTTATACACGGCCTGAGTGCTCCCTGCGACAGCCATCGATTTATCGTCTCACTGGCTTTACGCTGTTCGTCGGGAGTCGCCTTAAACATGACAAATCCATGCAACGTGCAGCCTTTTACGTAAAACGGCCCGACGGGGAACGGCGGCTTTGCGTCTCGGCCCGCCATCAATACAAATCGTCCACGCTCGGCAAGATAACCAACCAGAGTTTCAAAGTCCGGTTCGCGAGTCGTCTCCCAAAGTACGTTCACACCGTCGGGAGCAAGTGCAGACACTGCCTCCGAAACATTTTCTGTTTTGTAGTTCACCGCGACATCGGCACCTAGTTCTTTCGCGATTTCAACCTTCTCATCAGACCCACACGTCGCGATGACTCGAGCACCAGTCGCGTTGCCCATTTGCACGACCATCGAACCCACACCGCCGGTTCCACCATTCACAAACAGCGTTTCGCCTTCGCGCAAATTCGCATCTCGAAATAGTCCTAAGTAAGCGGTCATGGCGACGAGTGCGACCGCCGCAGCGGATTCATCGGAAACGTTGTCCGGAGTGGGATACAGCCAACATTCGTCGACCGCGCAGAATTCGGAAAACGTGCCTTGTCGACCTACCAGACCTTGGTTCGTTCCCCAAACGCGATCACCGACTTTGAATCGCGTCGCTTCGGGGCCAACGGCGGAGACAGTGCCGGCGACATCGCTGCCAACGATATACGGTTTGGGCAGCTCCCAGTAATTCGCGCCGTTGCGAATGTAAGTGTCGATCGGATTGACCGAGACCGCTCCAACTTTGATCAGGACTTGCGTGCCGACCGGTTCCGGAGTCGGCAAATCGCCATAGATGATTTTGTCCGGCGCACCAGTGTCATTGATAAACGCAGCTTTCATGTGAATCCTCCATACGCAATATACTCGCCACCAGGTTTGTTTCCAGCCACCAGCGATGCGGGTCCCCGGGATGTCTCGTTGCGTCCCGTGCGTGTTCAAACGGAAAAAGCTCAGGCCCGTCTTGTAATGACAGGCATGAGCTTCGTGGTGGCCAGATACGAAGTCGTCAAACGACAACTGCTTGACCTCTTGGCTGGGCAATTCGATCTAGCTCTGCGAAGAACTGATCGCGAGCTGCGACTGAACGATGTTCTGCCGTGTCGTTTTCGTTCAGGTCATTGACGCCTGCAGCGACGGCACGAAGTGGACCTTGCTCGTAATGCCCAGCGGAAAACGCTGCAACAAAGTCTGTCGTGTCGAACTGGCCGTCGCAATTCCAATCGCCCGTACTCCAGGTAGCCGGAGCAGCACTTTCAAACGTACCGGCACTAAACACGGCCACCAAGTCGCCAGAGTTGAACTCTCCGTCGAAGTTGGCGTCGCCAACCGGAATGTGTCGTCGCGAAAGGAACCCGTTAACATCCGCACGATCTGCCGTGCCTTCGACAACCTGACTGCACAGCAGGTCGAGGTCGCTCGCGTCGACTTTGCCGTCTTGGTTGATGTCATCCGGATCGACTGTTGGTGAAGTTGGAACGCGCCCGTAAGAAATATCACCAAAGATCGCTGCGTAACCGAATGGTGTCGTATTGTTATTTTGAATCACGACTTTGGCGATCACGTTTTCGTCCAACGAAACTAACCAATGTCCTTCTCGGTTTTGCGGATCGTCGTTCTCGGTCACGGTCGCTTTCTGCGAGTGAACCAAGTTGCCATCCGTGTCGAACGCTTCCACGGTAAGCGTGTTTACGCCGCCTTCACTACCAGTTGCGATAAAACTGCCGACTGCTGCAACGGGTTCGTCAAAGCGAATCGTTATCGGATCGACGTGATTTGGAAACGTTGCCAAAACAGCGCTGCCGTCCTGCTCGCCATCGTACATGTCAAGCTGTTCGATCGAGTTTGGGTCACCTTCCTTGCCCACACCAAGTCCTTTAATGTTTTCAATCGTCACGCCATGAGACGCTTTGAAGTGATCACTCGGAATCAAACCGCTGAGTCCGTCGAATTCGACGACCTTTGTCGTTAGTCCATCGAACGAAGCGTTGAACAAATCGTTGGCAACTTTAATATCACCCACCGTGGCGAAATCGAGCCATGGGTAAACGATGCACGATTGACACGTGGGAACCTGAGCACTTGGACCGACATGGAAATTGAACGATCCGATAAGGTTGTGGACGCCGCCTACCTGGTAAAAGTCGTCCGGACCAGCATTGCTGACAAACCAGTCCGAACCGGTTGTTCCTTGCATGGCATCGATGCCATTTCCGCCCCAAGCAACATCGGTATCCGAATCGCCGACTAATACGATCAAGTCGTTTCCGTTTTCGCCCCAGACAAGATCGTACCCAGAACCGTCGGTGATACTGTCTTGTCCATCACCGCCCCACAGGCGATCGTGACCATCGTTTCCATGCATGGTGTCGTTACCGACCAGTCCCCAAATCCAATCATTTCCGGCGCCGCCTTCCATACAGTCATTTCCAGTGTCGCCCCACATTCGATCATGTCCATCGTTTCCTTTCATGCAGTCGTTCCCAGCATCGCCTCGCATAATGTCGTTACCAGCGTTCCCTTGCATGCAGTCGTCGCCGGAGTTTCCCCACATCAAATCGTTGTCAGTCCCACCAAACATTCGGTCGTTTCCGTCATTGCCAAACATCCAGTCGGCACCAGCTTCGCCGTACAAGTTGTCATGCCCACCGTTGCCCCATAACACATCGCTCTGTGCGCCACCGACAACTACATCATTGCCATCACCTCCGAGCAGCCAATCGGAGTCGTTTCCTCCGTTGAGATAGTCGCTGCCGTTCTCGCCACGTATTTGGTCATGTCCATTCAAGCCCAACAAGTGATCATCACCATCGCCTCCGTAAATGAGATCATGGTCGTTGCCGCCGATGATGACGTCTCGAGATTGGTCGCCCCACATCGTGTCGTTTCCGTTTCCGCCACGCATGTAGTCAAAATCGGTGTTGCCTCGCATCCAGTCGTTGCCATTGTCTCCGTACAGTTGGTCGTTGCCGCTAGAGCCAAGCATGTAGTCGCGGTCGTCTCCGCCTCGCATGAAGTCACGATCAGAACCGCCCCACATGATGTCAGAGCCACCGTCTCCAAACATGCGATCGTTTCCGCCGTACCCAAAAATATAATCGCGGTGAGTTCCACCCGATAGTTCGTCGTGTCCAGAGTTACCGTAGACCCAATCGGTTTCTGTTCCACCTCGGACGCAGTCATTATCCGCCTGGCCAAACAAATGGTCTGCGCCGGCCTGCCCTTCAATTCTGTCGTGTCCCGACCCTGACCAAACCCAGTCATTGCCTGCTCCGGCGAGAATCGTATCGTTACCACTTCCAGTCACGATCGTATCATTCGTTCCCGCGCCAACGACCAAAAGATTCAGATTGCCGTTGTAGTTTAGACTTCCAGAAATGTTCACTTGGACGTGAGTCGGGAAGACCATCTGGCAAGCGGTTTGAAACAGTGGAATCGCAATGTCGTCGGCAGCTTCGAGACTCGTCAGCGTAGTATCGATTTGGTCCGACAAGCTCGTCTGGGCTTTGCTGAATCGCTCAGCGTTTTCGTTTTGGCGGTCTCGCAGTGCGTTTAGTTCAGCCACAAACGGCCCGATTAGATCGTCCGCTTTCGAATTCAGTCTTTGGATTTCATCGTTCGATTCGCCGTCCGCGACCTGTTCAGCTAACGCTCGTGCAGGCGCGAGGAACTCTTGCTCAGCTCGAGCCTCGGCTTCTGACAATCGTCCTTCTGCTGCGGTGATCTCCTCAGCCAGCGCGGCTTGCTCGGTATCGAACTGATCTAGCCCGGCGGCGACTTGTTCCACGAGTGACTCGATGGCCTGCAGGTCGACTCGATCCGGAGCGTCGCGCTGTGGCCCCAACAGAACGGTGTTGTCACCTCGGTCGGCTTGGATCGTGATTGCAGGTTCTCCTGGCGTCAATCCGTGCGTACTGATTTCAGCTCGCGGATAGGAAAGTTCATCGCTTCCTGTTCCAAGGTCGACGTTCAGTTGCACGTCAATTCCACGGCCAATTGATACCGTGTCGTTGCCAGCTCCTGCGTCGATTCGAGTCGCAATTTTCGGAGTCGACTTTTCGTATTCGCCGGACAGCTGCAGACGGTCATCGCCACCGTTCAATTCAACCGAAATGTGAGAAACCGATTCTTCGGCGAACGTGAACGTCTCTCCATCAGCTTGCACATCAATCGTTGATCCGGCATCCGTTGTCGAGAAATGCACTTGAACACTGTTCGCATCATCGTCGCCAACAATTTGCAGAGTTTCATCAATCAGTGCGACATCAGCCGCCATAAGCACGCGATCTTCGATTTTTTCGATAGCGTTCAGCCTTCGTCGAGTATTCGCGTTTCCTTTTCTTCCACTGGTTCGTTTCGATTTACGTGTCTTCTTCTTGGAAATGAGGTTCTTACGCATGGCTAGGTCCTTTGCAGAATGAGAAGTTTTTCTTGCCGACTGGCGTTCTACTTCCCATATGGCAGCGACCTGATTTTCCCCCTCATTTGTCCAGAAACTTTTGTCCAGGTTCTTTGAATCGCTTAATCTGCGACCGCAGGCGAAGCTGGGTCCAGCTGTTCGCAAACGCCTCGCCTGTGGCGCCGGGTTAAACGAGTAGCTTCGGATGGGAGCAGTTTGAACTGAAACTTCAACGCCACTCGAAAACTAACTGGCGTATCTGGCTTTCACCAACCGTGTTGGTCGGCGTGATACATGAATGCACTCCAGCGGTCTTGTGCCGCAGGATCCAAGGTTTCAAGCTTGGTGCCTTCGACGTCTCGCCACAACGAGAACAAGCAATGACCATAATCCGAACGCACAACATGGCTCCGGGACCGTCTGCACCAGGCGGCCACCAGCTTCGTAGCCTCCTTCGGAAAAAGCCGCGACAAAATCGCCTGAATCGAAGAGGCCGTCTGCGTTCCAGTCGCCTTCCTGCCAACTGGCTGCTTGGCCGGTTTCGTATTGTCCGACGGAAAAGACAGCGACAAAATCGGACGAGTTGAATTCGCCGTCTAGGTTAGCATCTCCAATCCACGTGTTGCGGATGTCTTTGACCCAGATTAGGAAATCGGCAGAACTGACGTCACCATCGGAATTCAAATCGAACTGTTCGGAGTAGTTCCCGGCTAGGATCTCCTGAGAAATCAGATTGATGTCGTGGACGTTAACGACGCCGTCACCATTCGTATCGCCGTCAAGGGAAACTTTGATCGCATGCGTGTCGCGCGTGTCAAAGAACGTCGCAATCGTCTCGCCAAAATCGGTCAACTTCAAGCCAGCAGCAAGACTTCCAAACACGACTTCTGCTGGCCCAAATGGCGCGAAACTGACAGTGTTGTCGATTGCGGCTTTAAACAGACGTTCCGAATTCCTAAAGTCGAACGGTCCGTCCAGTTCTTGCGGGACAGTTAGACTCGAAAAGTCGCTATCGACCGTCTTGATCAATAGCGACGTGAGATTCGTTCCCGGTTTTGTGGAAGCTGTCAATTCCCCAGTGAACGTATTGTAGATGACGTCAGCAGCTGGCGTGACGCCCATTTGCTTCGCCTTGGCATTGGACGTCGTGCAGTTCTTTTCATAGAGGCCAGTGGCGAACGCAGCGATTAGGTCTCTCTCATTGAACAGTGAATCACCCGGAGGATCGGGATTACTGCTGTCGACCGGCGTATCATTCCAGTCTCCGTGGAGCCAATCGGCTGGATTAGTCGTGTTATAGATCGCCGCGTTAAGTGGCGGGATAAAATCGTCCGAACAAAACGTCCCGCTGCCATTGCCGTCTCCAGCAAACCACTGTGAACCGGTCGTCGTTTTTGTGTCCTGGCCACTTGGGTAAACAATATCCAATCGCGTTTGGCCAGCGACAACGTTGTCAAATTCGACAACGACCGTGAAATCGGTTCGCAGTGTGTTACCGCTATACGATTCCTCACCAGATTTGTAGTGAGGTCCGAAATTGAACTGATCGCCCTGGTGAAGCACGATACCAGGAGCAGCCGTAATAAATGTGGATGATTGATCGGAGGCGTATACGTTGGCGACGACTTCGAGCACTTTGAGCGACCCGCCACCAGGAAGGTTGCCGGCGATGTTTCCCAGAAGCGATTGTACGACCTCACTCGGTCCAAGACCGGGTTGGTCTTTTTTGAGCGACCTCCCAATCGAAAAGTTGATTGTGATTGGCAAGGACTTTTCGGAAACGTCTGGCAAATACGAAATCATCAGCGGTTCGGAAAGACCGTAACCGCTGTCGTACGTGGATAGTGCCGGGAGCGTATCGCTGACACAACCATCTTGTTCGATGGTGCTGCAAGTATGAAGCGTGCCAGGACTAACGCCCATTCCAACCACGACCGGCTCTTGCAGCCATTCGGTCACGCTACCGTTCGCGAAAACCGATTGGGCAACTAGTGTCGACGGACTCGTGGTGACGAACCACAGAACAAACAGTGTCGGTAGGCAACGTCGAAATCTGGCTGTTGTCGATGCGCTGATTTTTGCACTCGAACAGAATCTCGTAGTATTCATGACTCTATCTCCCACCAGAAAAGTCTCGTATCAGTTTTTCGCAATTGAGTTGACGCGGACGTTCTTGTTTCGGTCCGCCGACCGCAACCAAATCACGTTTGCAATGCTGTCCGTGATAAATGCGACGTGACCATCGGCAAAAACTGCATTTATGCCGCCAGGATGGGCGGACAAAGATGGACGGTTTGGACTGCAGTTGCCAGCGATGCCTTCGCTTTGGAATTCTCGATGATTCGGCAGATAGGCCAGAGTCGTCAGGTTGAACCCCCGATCGTAGCTCTGAACCACCGAGTACTTGGAGTGCTTCCAATCACGCTTCGCAGGCCCCATCGCAAAACCGTAGGAACAGTCGCTCAGGCAATCGATCGAGTGGCTGCCGCGTCGGCAATAGTCGGACTGTTCCGCTACCATCATTGTTTTTGACGTCGACGGAATCTGCCTAGAATGGACCTTCTTGTAACGGGCGAGTATCCCGCCAGAAGAATACGTTCCCGAGCCCGCGTAAGTGTGCTTTTTTGGTTTCGTCTTTGAATGCAAAATCGAACCCGAAATGCCAACATACATGGGCCGCATTGTCACGGTATTTAAAAGCAAGCCCTCTGGAGCCGACGGACACGCCATGACGTCAAAAGATTTCCCGTTCAACAGTTTGTGATTCCACTCATTACCGAGACTCGCATCGATGTAACCGAGCACTTCGCTGGTTCGATCTAGTTTTTCGAACACTGCTCGTTCTTCCAGATACGGAAGGATGCTCACCCACCACGAAAATCCGAAGCCGCCGGACTGTGACGTCGTGCCACCGGTTGGAAAACTTGCGTGTGCAGACTCGTAGTTCAAAATCGCCGTCCCAATTTGACGAATGTGGTTCGTGCACGTGGCACGTCTAGCAGTTTCGCGAGCTCGATTTACCGCCGGCAACAAAAAAGCACTCAGCAGCCCAATCGTCGCGACGGAAACGAGCAGTTCTATAAGCGTGAAGCCGGCGTGATTTTGCTTACGTGACAGCTCTTTCTCAGGACAGTTATCATTCATTGTGAAGTTCCCAATCTGATCGCCACAGTTTCAGAGGAAACTCGCGATCGTCGCCAAATGAAACCACGATGCTACGTTGTGAATCTATGGCCAAACCGTATGAGGCTCGTTCGTGGGCTGCCGCACAAATCAACTCGCGACGAGTCCGCGTGTTCCAGAATTTGATTTCCCGATTGTTATCAACCGAAACCAGCGTTGACGCGTCAGGTGTGAAAGCCAAATCTGCGATGGTGCCGCTGTGACCGTTCAACGTTGCCACTTTTTCGCCCGGCGATTTCCAGAGCACGATTTGCCTATCGTCTCCACCGGTCGCGAATGATTTTCCATTTGGATGGTATGCAAGCGCTGTGGCTGGTCCATTGTGAGCGTGGAATTGCTTGACAGATTTGTTGGTGAGATCGATCAAGAGCAACTTGCCATCTTTCGAATCTACTCCAATCAGGTGGCTCGCATTCAATGGCGATTTTGTGATCTTCGCGATCGCCGACGTGTGCCGCATTAGCACTTTAACCTTTGCGTTGGAAACATTGACAATCGCAAGATCGCCACTAGAACTGGCTAACCAGGCTCCTCCAGGCGTGGGCTCGATGTCTGTAATGCTCGATAAGTCACTCGGAAGAAGCAACTCTTGCACAGTCGAAAGTGATCCAAGATCCCAAACGAAGAATCGGCTTTCGATGCATTCATCGGCTGGGTCCAAAACTGTGTATAGGTGATGACCGTCGTCAGAAATCGCCATCGTTGCTTGCGTCGATGCAAAGTGTCCAAGCGATTTGTGAACTGTTTCTTGATCAATATCGATCGCCAGCAGCTCGATCGAGTCGTCTGTCTGAGCTGCGCACAGCAGCAAATCGTTCCAAACGACAGCGGCACGCACTTGATCAAGGTTCTGCAGCGCCAACACGGGTTCCCACGCCGTTCGTCGATTGCGGCAGACACGAATCAGTCCGGCCTGGTTGCCAGAGGCGTACAACGATCCGTCGGAGCTTGTTTCCAATGCGAAAACCATCGTCGGATCGAATGCGACAACATGCGCGGGCTTTGCAGCCGGATTCAAGTCAATCAGCGACTGATGACGAGAATCGAACCGTACGCCAGATACAGCGCTTTCAGTAAAGCAAGGGACACATCCCGGACTTAGTCGTGCTTGAGTGGTGCAAACCGACGGTGGATTTTGCTCGAGGTCGACCGTGGCTACGTACGTGTTGAAGCTCACGCCTACGCGTTTCCTTGTTGAATGGCAAAATAACGAGTAGCCGCGCGGACCGTCTTCGGACATAGTCACACTTGAGTACACTGCCGTTTTGTCACTGACACTCCAAAAGCGCAATCGCCCGTGTTCGTTTAAGTACGCAATCGTCTCTTCGCCATACACAAATCCGACGGTAGGCCTGCCAGAATGGAAGGCCCTGATTGGCAGGATAACTCGGGTTTCGTCGGTCGGTAGCTCACCTGGGTGGATCGTCCACAAAGCGACTTCTTTGTTTTCGCCAGCAGCCACCAAATGATTTCGCGAGGATGAAAAATGGATTGCCATCACGGGCGAGTCGAACGACAGACGCGCCGTACTGTCGTTAGCGAGGCTGCGAACAATCACGCCGCCATGTCTCAACCCAACAGCAACGAGCTGGTCGTCGCTTGATAGAGCGAGCGTCGTAATCGCGTCGTCCAGCTTTGCTACGTCAGTTCGGTCACCAGACGGCAGGTTACAGCGAGCGATCTTTCCATCGATCCCGCCGGACATCAGGAAAGAACTGTCGTTTGCCAGTTTCAGGTCAGTGACCGAACCGTTGTGAGCCTGAATTTCTGCAACCAGGGGATTGCACAATCGATGCACGAGTCCCCAACTGAAGTCCCGCGACTCAGGCGGACACAACTCTGTGTCAGTCAGCTCGCAATACGCCGACCAAGGTTCGTTCTCCTGCCAATGATTAAATGCGGATGCCACGGTTGAATCGAACTGCGATACCCGGTGCGTCGCGGACAATTGAACCGCGATCACAGTTGCCGCGATAGCAGATGCACATACGAACAGCGCCAACGCGGCCCACCCTGGCTGACGCCGACACCAACGAAACAAGCGAACAGGCAGCGGAGTAGGCCGCGCGAGTATCGGCCGAGACGCAACGAATCGATCAAGATCATCGGCAAGGTCGGCAGCGTTCGCATAGCGGTCTTTTGCATTCTTCTGCAAACATTTCAGGCAAATTGTATCGAGGTCGACAGGAATGACGCACCGCAGATTTCGAGGTGAAATCGGCTGGTCTCGAATTACCTTCTGCAGCAAGGCATTTGTGTCTTCGGCGCTGCCAAACGGCGCCTTACCCGTTAGCAGAAAATAAAGAACCGCTCCGAGCGAATAGATGTCGCATCGCTGGTCAGCATGGTGTCCTTTGCCGCTGGCCTGCTCGGGTGAACAGAACGCTGGCGTGCCCTTAATGTCGCCCGTCATCGAATCTGTCGATGCAATAGATGTCCGCTTTGCCAAGCCAAAATCGGTTATCAGCGGCGTGCCGTCGTGATCGATCAGAACGTTGTCCGGTTTTATGTCGCGATGAATGATGCCCAGTTCATGAGCGTGCTGCAATCCTCGAGCGATGTCGCGACACCACGTTGCGATCTTGCGAAAGTCGCTGATGGCACCGAAATCTGACAACGATCGACCTTCCACCAGATCGAACACAATGAACGCAGTATCGGCCACTCGGCCTGAATCGTGCACCGATACGATGTTGCGATGACTCAGCTGGCTGGCGGTCGTTGCTTCGTCGAGAAACCGCTTTCGGTCATACTCTTTCGTACGAAAGAGGTGATGCACCTTGAGCGCAACAAGCCGTTGCAGTTTTGGATCGAAAGCCCGCCACACTGTCGCAAAGCCGCCGCGACCAAGACGACGATGCAACTCAAAGCGATCAATTTGCCCCAGCGGTAGTTCCATCGATCCTTCCGGAACCTCAAACGGCTCGCCGCAAGATTCGCACGTGACGTGTTCGAAGTCATCGTCCAAACTAACGCGAATCGGATTTGTGCAAGCGGCGCACTGGAATGTCAGACATGAATCGGATGGTGGCTCGACTCTTGTTCTGCGCGACCTAACCGTCAGATCGGTCGTGTCGAGTGACGATAGTGATCGAGTCAGCTGATGGCATTGAGGAAAGCGCAGTGCAAATGAATCGATCGTTGGACGATCACCATACGCGTGGCGAACGATGTATTCGTGGCTAATCAGGTCACGCCAAAGACGATCGTTCGATTGAATCCTAGGATGCCTAGCCGTGTAGAATTCGACGCGCGGTCGCACGGGCGCGGATTGGTTGGCCAAGCCGGAAGCTGCTCCGCGATATTCAGCGGTATATGCCATCTGCGCATGCTGCCAACGCAACTCTAGGTCAAGTTTGATTAGTTCCAGCAGCAATTCATCTTGAGCGACGGTATCTGCTATTTGATTTGTGTATTGATCGATCGCGCAATACGAATCCAGCGACCACGCGTCTTCAAATTCGTCGCATAGATCGAAAATTGAATTTGCGCCCGCAACGCTCATGCTTCCGCTCCGATTTCCGGTTCCCATGTCTCGCGAATGCGGCGCACGTAACGCTCGACGGAAGAGGCGGCACGACCGATGCCCTTGGCGATTTCGTTGTGGTTGTGACCTTCCAGTTTTAGGATTGCGACTGTTCGCAAGCGGTCCGAACCAAGCAGCTCGAGCAACCGTTGGACCTCGTCGTCGGCAATGACTTCGTCCGTGGCGCTAGGTCCCGATTCTTCGGTTTGTTCGATGTCCGTACCGTTTGCGGGCTGTTTCTTTCGGGACGCCTTGTACACTTTCCTGGATACGATCGTCGCCATGATTCGCCACAGATCGGAGCGGTCTTCTAGCTTGGGAAAACGAGCAGCGCGCAAACAGAAGCTTTCATACGCGTGGTTCGCGATGATTTCTTCATCCACGATTGGCGTGTTCAGTCCCTTGAGCCGCTTGCGCGACATGGCAATTAACTTGGCAAAACAATGTGCCCACAAGTTATGCGCCGCATCGCCATCACCAAGCTTTACACCCCGAATCCACTCGGAAACTGGTGCAATCGAATCAGACTGTTTTGTGCTCATGCGTTCGATCCTTCACACTCTCTAGATGGCGGAGATCTCGAAAATCCCCTCACCCGTTCCGTGTAATTCACGAACGCTTTTCAGAGTTCTCAGAGAAAATGGAATTCTCGTGATTTTTCTTCACGCGATTTAGCTGGAGACGCAATGAGCCCGGTTCCCTTGGCGGCGGGCAGTCACAATTCGGGAAAAAACGGTGATATCGTCTTTTCTTGCGTTTCGGTGTAACCAAATGGTTTCCGGCGGTAAGTACCATCAGGAATGGGATTATGTCGAAGCTGAACAAAACAGAGACGTTCGTCCAAAGGCTGACCGCCAATCAGAACAGGATGTATGGCTACATCTATTCAATGGTTTGCGATCACAATGTGGCCAGCGACATCTTGCAAGAAACCAACCTAGTCCTTTGG
>JAGQPC010000597.1 GCA_020426925.1 Planctomycetales bacterium
ATAGAAAAAATCAAACCCTTGTTTGCGAGGAAGTCCGGAGTGGCCGCCTGGTGCGTCGTCTCCAAGTCCCCATTTGCCGCACAATGCTGTTGCGTAACCTGCCGACTTCAAAACTTCCGCGACCGTCAGATCATGGTCGCGCAACGACTGTTTTGACATATCTTGCCCACCGGCATTTCCGCGCACGTGCGTATGCCCCATGTGCTGACCAGTCATCAACACGCTTCGCGACGGAGCACAAACCGTATTGCCGGCGTAGAAGTCAGTGAACCTGATCCCTTCTCGAGCCATCTGGTCGAGCCGTGGAGTCTGAATCAGCTTTTGGCCATAACAACCGAGATCACCGTAACCGAGATCGTCGGCAAGGATAAAGATGATGTTCGGCCGCGGAGCGTCAGCAACAGCGTGCGCCGTGAACAGAGCGAATAGTAGCACAGAATAAACGGACCGTTTCATATGCGTTCTTTCCAGCAGTGGTTTGTTGCTATAGTGGATTAGCTCGCAGTGGAGCGTTTGAGCATAGATGGTAGCACAAGGTTTGCTCGCGTTCAGACGCGAAGGACGCGAGTTTCTCCCAGCCCTCAGTGGCCAGACAAGCGTTAAAGCAAGAATATCGCGGGACAGATGCCCTGAAATATTTCACAATTTCCAACGAATACGGTTTTGAACTACGAAATTGCACGAGGTCCAGAATTGTGAATGCTGCTTATCCCATTGGCGTTGCCCGCGAAGCTTCCCGTTCCCACAACATTGTGGTGGGCTATATCGCATGGTTGTTCGGGATTTTTGGAGCTCACCGATTCTACTTCGGCAAGCCAATCAGCGGCATCATCTGGTTCTTTACGGGCGGCGTGTTTCTCGTCGGGTGGGTCATCGATTTCTTTTTGATTCCGTCGATGGAACGAGAAGCGGCGCGCACCTACGCGACAGGCCCATGCGAATACTCGATCGCATGGTTGTTGCTTGCGTTCGGCGGAGTGTTTGGACTCCACCGATTCTACATGGGCAAATGGATCTCTGGGCTGATTTACTTGTTGACCGGCGGTCTATTATTCATCGGCGTCATTTGGGACGTACTGTCGATGAACGACCAAATCCACAACATCAACCTTGACAGATAGTGAGTGGGCAGCCGGAAACTGTGCTACGTCATTTGCGGAATGTTCTCTAGAAGTTCCGCTCCGTCTGTCCGCGCAATGACGACGATGCCAGTGTCACTGACGGTGAATCCGTTCGCGCGGTCTTCGTCTGGGTCATAGCCGATCTGCAAGCCAGCAGGGACAGATATACTTTTGTCGATGATTGCACGACGGATCTTGCAGTGGCGTCCGATGTCAACGCCTTCGAACAAAATCGAACCATCTACTTGAGCAAAACTATTCACACGAACGTTAGGGCCAAGAATGCTCTTTTCAACCTGCCCCCCTGAAACAATAGAGCCCTGACAAACGATGCTGTCCATTGCGTATCCACGGCGTTCGTCTTCACCGGTTCCTCCGCTGAATACAAACTTCGGCGGCGGGAAGCTTGGATGGTACGAACGGATCGGCCAATCGTCGTCATACATGTTCAATAGAGGATCGACATCGACAAGATCCAAGTTGGCCTCATAGTAGGCTTCGATCGTACCGACGTCTCGCCAGTAAGCGTCTGCCTTTTTGTTTTCGTCCCGGAACGGGAATGCAAAGACTCGATGCTCATCGATGATCGACGGAATAATGTCTTTGCCGAAGTCGTGCGAGCTTCCTTTTTGCGTGGCGTCGCGACAGAGCTGCTCGAACAGGAACCTGGCCGTAAACACATAGATTCCCATCGATGCGAGACAGTGGGTTTCATCGCCGGGAATTGTCTTCGGTGACTCGGGTTTTTCTTCAAACCCAACAATTCGATTGTGTCCGTCGACTTCCATCACGCCAAATTGTTTCGCCGCGTCTGGCGTAACTCGCAATGCACCAATGGTCAGGTCGGCACCGGTCTGCTTATGGTGTTCGACCATCGATTTGTAGTTCATCTTGTAGATGTGATCACCGGCAAGGATAACTACATACGTGGGCCGTTCTTTTTCGATGCTGTAGATGTTTTGGTAAACAGCGTCGGCCGTGCCTTGATACCAGTTGTCGTCAATACGCTGCTGAGGCGGAACGACGTCGATGAATTCCCCGAGTTCTCGACAAAAGTACTTTCGCCATCCGATGTTGATGTGGCGGTCGAGACTCATCGCCTTATATTGCGTCAACAGGATCAGTCGCCGCAGCCCACTATTCAGGCAGTTTGAAAGAGCGAAGTCGATGATGCGGTAGGATCCGCCGAAAGGGACTGCTGGTTTTGCACGATCACGAGTGAGCGGTTCCAGTCTGGACCCCTTGCCACCCGCTAAAACTACCGCCAGACAATCCTTCATAATGACAACTCCACAATCCAACTGAGCAGGCGCGATGCGAAACCGGTTTGGGCATTACCACATTCTATCGGTGAGGCGGAATTGGTAACACAGGAAAATTATGTGGGTAACCGTCGTGCCGATCGCGCGATTTACACTGCGTTCGGCACCTAACTATTTGCCGATTGTGCGGAATTCTAGCACGGGGACCTCGTTGAATTCTGCTCTGCGCTCGCCAGGATAGAACTTGAATTCTTTCGCGCTGTTTTCGACTTTAGCACCTTTGGCGTCTCGGTAGCGAATTTCTGCGTGGCGCACACCGTCTCCTTTGAGAGTCAGCAAATCCTTGCTTTGGTCGTAGGCAACTTGATCTCCGGCAGCTTGAAATAGCATGCCTTCAACAAAAGTGTTCCCAATCGCACGCATATCCATAGGACGCGTTCCATCTTGACGAGCACGACCTTGTGCCACGATTAGGGTGTCGCACGACATCAAAATGTCGTCTTCTTGCGGATCGGCGTTCGGGTTGATTTTTTGATCCCAATCGTAAACCGGACCGTAGATAGCCTTTACGTGTCGATGAAACTCCAGGTGGCGTTTCTTGACATTGCCTCGCACATCCGACTGGAAATCGATTTGCAGAAACGTCAGAAGTTCGTCGGTCGATTCTTCTTGCGGGGTAAGATTTCGGGGCGATTCTTCGTCGGCAAGACTCCCGTTCTTTTTGAAGCCCCGTTTTGTTAGCAAGATCTGCCCTGCACCATCGACGGACAAATCGCCGTTCAGGGCATTCACGCTGATATTGGGAACTTGGAAAAACGTCGAAGTCATCCGTTTTCCAAATTCGTAGGTTTCGTAGACCGCTCGCACATCGTCTTGGGCCGTGAGTTCCTTAATATCTGGTTGCGCTGGCGATTTTTCGGAAAAGTCGACATAGCGATCGAGATGAACTTGAAGTTGCCGAGCCCTCATTTGGAAGTCTGGTCCATCCACGAACGCGTTGCCGGTGAGCTTGACTATTGAGCCATCGAACTCCATGGACCGATCCCACGTGACCGTGGCTTCCCGAGGTTCTTGTAGAGGGAGGCCATTGAAGTCCTGTTCGATGGGAATCTTGGCTTCGCCTTTCGCGGTGGACCAAACCAAGTTCTTCTCGCGGTCGAGTTGGACGTTGCTCGCCGTAAACTTGAATCCACCGGTAGATATGACGGTAGGCTCGCCGATTGCCTGGACGAACGCCTTCAGAGAATCTGGGTTGCTCAGACGAAACGCTTGCGCGTCAACAGAAATAGGTTGAGTCGTCGAATCGCGATTCGCTAACTCGCGAAATCGAGCGTTACCTTTCACGTCGACCTGATCGATCGCTTGGATGTCCTGACCATCCATGGTGACTTTGATTGCGATCGTTGTGCCGTTCACTTGAACTTTTCGCTCGGCTAACTTTGCCGGTGATCGATTCGTCTGCCCGTCATTTGGCGCAGGTGCTCGTTGACTTCCGGTGTCGCTCGTAAAACGTGCTCGTCCAGCAGGCGAAGTTTTGATTTGCCCGAAATTTGCAGGACGCACTTGCGTAGCGTTTTGCACGAATTGCTGTTTCTGGTGGAATCTCGTTGACAGGTATTGGCACTTTGCAGCTAGTTTCGGCGACTCAAATGCGACTTGCCGAGTCGCCTCAAGATGATGTGGCTGCAACGAGACTCTCAGTCGATCGCGCGTGGCAGGATTCACATCATCAGTTTCGTCATCAGTAGGCTCCAGCCAGATATTTACATGCCCAGCGAGCACCGTCCCAGTTGTGTCAAGTTTTGCCTCGACGTCTCCGTCGGCCGACAGCAGTTTGAACTCGCGCGGCTGGTCGTCCGGCGACAATGCTTTCGCGTCGGGCCGCAGCGACAAAAGATTCTTCCAACCGACCGAGATCGCTTGCTGCGCTTTCACTAGATTCGCGTGGAACGCACCGGGACCTGTTGCCATAATGTCGCCGATTTTTTCGCCTTTGCTCGCTCGGTACGTAACCTGAGGAGCCACCAATCGATGCACTGCGTCCTCGTTCGCGTGACGAAATGAAGACTGATCGGCGGACGTCATTCGAAACTCGCGAGTGAGCAAGTTGTACTCCAATCGGCTTCCTCGCAAATGTGCGAATCGTGAAGGAACGTCCAGCCGCACTGGAGCACCGGTTGCCAGCAGACGCTGCACCTTGAAGTCGGGTGTCATCCGATCATTTGGCTTTGCCTTGGTTGCAGAAGGTGGCTGAGCAATCTTTTCGAAGAAGATCGTCAGCAAGTCGCAAGCCAGCGCGTCCGGCGAACCATTGTTGTTGACGCGCTGGACGAAAACATCTTTTGCAAACGATAGCGTTTGGCGTCGCAAATCAATCCGGCACGGACCTTTGCACGTGACCGTCGTTGGCACATCGTCCTTGCCATCTGACTCGGCCGAGCCTAGTGGATCAGCGGTTTCAGGATTCAGATACAGCTGATCCAGCTCGACGAGTTCGATGCTTTGCAAGACATCAAACGTCGCTTTTTTCCCATCTGGCAGACTCTCGATTTTGATGATGAGATTGCTGCCGCTACCAGTGTTTTTTTCGTATTCGAACTTGAAGTCACTTGGCGTCATGATGCCGTTGGGCGAAATATGCACGTTACTTGTATCGACAACCAATCGCCCTCGACCTGCGCTGTCTTCGCTTCGTTGAATCAAGACTGGGCCGAGCAATTGTCCCGATTGAGGCCGCCCAAGCTTGATATTACTGAGGTTAATCGGTTCGTCGAAATGGATTGTCGCACCATCGGCGCTCATGACCAACGGCGGCTTAGGCTTGCCATTCTCGTCGACGCTTGCCGTCCCGTAGACAACAGTGCATGGAGAAATGTGCAAGCCGCCTCCATCGATTAGCTGGTAGCGCTGAAACAGAATTGCGGTTCGGCGATCGTCATCTCGAAGGACGCGTGGCGACTGCGCTTCCCACGCATCTGGCGCGAACAGCGACACAATTTGCTCGCCAAACTCGCCGGCCAATCCGATACTTCGTTCCGTGCCCGTGGTAGCGCTCGCTTTGACAGCAGAGCGTACGAAGGATGGCTCAATTGCGGGCACAATGGTCAGCGAGTAGATTCCGAAAAGCACAGCGACGACGATCAAGCTCGTAGCAGCTCGAAGTACATTGGATCGTCGCATAGAGGTTTCTTTCACGGACAAAAGACGCGGTTGCAAAACGTGTTTGCTATTGATATTTTTGGATTAGATCGTCCCAGCGTTTCTTCGCCTTCAAGATTGTTTCGATGGTTTCTCGCACTGCTCCGCTGCCTCCAGGAGCCTTGGTCACCACATGTGCTGCAGCACGAACCTCGGCGACCGCGTCCGCGACACCAACCGCCAGTCCGACCGATTTCAATACGGGAAGGTCGGTCAAGTCGTCGCCGATGTAACACACCGCGTCGAACGACAGCTTGCGATCAGCGAGGATCTCTTTGACAGTTGGAAGCTTCTGCTCAAAACCTTGCCGAACGATGTCGACGCCCAGCTCCGCCGCTCTCATTTTGACGATGTGCGAATTCCGTGCGGTGACGACACCGAACGCATAGCCGGCTCTCTGCCACAGCTTGATGCCCAGTCCGTCACGCACGTGAAATTGTTTGATCTCGATACCCTGATTGTCGAAGATCACACCACCGTCCGTCAGCACTCCATCGACGTCGGAGAGAATCAGTTCGATCTGTTTGCAACGTGTTTCGATTTTCATTACGCAGATTGTGCTTTGAAGTTCGTCTTTTGTGAGTCACCGACCATTATATGCGTGCTGTCGCCGTCCTGTTTTGCGCAATCGTTCGGGAGGAACGCGACAACATCAGTGATATCGATCATGCCGACTGGGCTGTGGTTCGAATCAACGACTGGCAATTCACTGATTTTCCTATTAACCAATCGCTCGACTGCCGACGACATCGACTCACCGGAACGAGCCATCTGGGGCGACGTTGACATCACGTCCTTGATCGGCCGATCAAGTGCATCATCGCGTTGCGATTCAAACAGCCTCGACAGGTCGCTGTCCGTGAAAATGCCGACGAGATGTTGTGCGTCGTCCGTAAGCAGAATAGCGCCGGTTCTGCGACCGGTCGTACTTCTTGAAATCAACACTTGCCTGACTGTTTCCAGTTGATTGGCGACTCGACATTGACTGAGTGGACGCATAATGTCATCGACAATCGCGAGCTTTCGGCCCAAACTCCCAGCAGGATGGAGCTTCGCGAAATCCGTTGCTTGGAAGCCTCGGCACTCGCTGACCACCAAAGCAAGCGCGTCACCTAACGCCAACATAGTCGTCGTACTAGTCGACGGCGCAAGCTGTAGATTCCCCGCTTCGTTGATGGTTCCGATGCTGAGCGTGATGTCGGCGGTGGTCGCGAGTGTATTGTTTTTGCTGGCGGTTATCGCAATCATAAGGTTCGATTGCAGCGAAGGAAGCAGCCGCAGAATCTCTTCAGTTTCTCCGCTGTGGGAAAGAATGACGACGACGTCTTCGTTGGCAATTTCGCCCAAGTCCCCGTGCAGTGCTTCGGCCGGATGCAGAAAATGGCTTCGCGTTCCGGTGGACGCCAGTGTAGCGGTGATCTTGCGACCAATTAGCCCAGCTTTTCCCATGCCGGTAACAATCACTGCCCCACGGCAGTTCAACATCGCGTCAGCCGCGTCGCAAAAATCAGAATTTAGCTGCTCCGACATTCGTTGAATCGCAGCGGCTTCGTCGTTCAGTACGCGGCACGCGAGATCTAGCTGCTGAAATCGAGTCAGTTGTCTGGTGGCGGTCATAAGAATCGCTTTCTACGGCGGACGAGTTGCGACAGCGACAATTCATCCCGGCATTTGGGGCCGCGATTCTAGCGATCTACTCATTCCTCGACAACGCGAAGACGACACGATGACAGCACTTTGCCCGACCGTGTATTCACCAGACTATCGTTGTGGATCTTGCTAAAGATCCCTGAAGAGCACGCAGCAAACCCCACCTTGAAGCGAAGGAAGTTTAGCAACTTCCACTACAAGAAAAATCTCCTCGCAAGACACAATGCACGCAGCTATCAACGACAGCATGCGTTTGAGGGCAACTTCAGACTTACTATGCTGCTGACTGGCGAATGCGATTGATGACTTGGTCGGTGGCAGCACAAACGTCGGCCGCAGAAATCTGCAACATCGCGGAATTGTCATCTGACCGAATCTTGTTATTCGTCGCGACGGGGACGTGAAGCGCACAATGGCCAGAACCATACGGCCCGCACCGTTCGGGAGCTGTAGGACCGTAAATCGACACACAAGGAGTGCCAACTGCGACCGCTAGATGCATCGGACCGGTATCGGACCCAACAAATATCGCTGCCGAACGAACTAGTTCTCGCAATTCGGTGAGTGACGTATCCGATGCCAAAATCGCGTGACTGCGCGAGGCATCGCAGATTTTGCTCGCCATTTGCCGCTCATCGGCGCCGGCCCACGTCACAATGCTTGGCAAACCATGCTGCTCGCCGAGGTGTGCCGCGACGATGCCGTAACGGTCCGATGGCCAAATCTTCGATGGCCACCCGGCACCAGGATTGATGATCGCGAACGCTCCGGTGCGAAGATCATTGGGTCTCAGGAACGCGTCGATGTTCGGCTCAACGGAAACAGGCATGTCGAATCGGACGTTTGGATTGTCGATACGAAGTGGCCGAAGCAATTCTAGATAGCGGTCGACAACGTGCTGTCGTTGCGGCTCCACGAGCAACCGGTTCGTCAGCAAGCTGAGTTCTCGCCCTTGCGGTCGGGCGAATCCGATCCGATAGCGTGCGCCAGATAGCCAGCCGAGTAGTGCGCTCTTGGTAAGGCTCTGTGGATCGATCGCCACGTCGAATTGCAGTTTTCGCAGCTCACGCCGAACGTTTAACCAGCTGCGTGGCGACTTCATCCAATCGCGAGGAACTCGCACAATTTCGTTGATTCCATCGAGTCCCTCTAAGAGCGTAGCCGGTCCATTGTGAGTTGCCCACGCTAGAAAACAGTCCGGAAAACGTTCACGCAACGCATGAACAACAGGAATTGTGTGAATGCAATCCCCGACCGCACTCAACCGAGTTATCAAAAATCGCGGAGAAGAAGGCAGTGAAATCATGTCAGGTGCTCA
>JAGQPC010000598.1 GCA_020426925.1 Planctomycetales bacterium
GCGACGAAGCTGATGCCGCCTGCAGAATCATTTTTTGCACCACACGACTCATGTCGACCGTGCCGACCAGAATCACATCGTGGTCCGTGCGACATTCGTCCTGATCCGCGGCCACCAGTCGCGCGGCTTCGCGGTCCCACAAGGGCAGGGCGTCCATCTGTATCAGGTATTCGGACTGAATGCGCCGCAGCGCTTTCCAGCGCGCGGCTTCCTGGAGATTTCCCATGCGGCTGAGCGTTTCAAAAACATGGTCGAATTCCATGCCTTCCTCAGCCAGTTCATTGTGCTGCCGGCGCAGGGATTCACACAGCGACAGCCAGCTCGGCACCGCACGATCATCAGGAATCTGAGGAAGTGCGGCAGCGATCTCCCGCGCCGGAATGGAACTCAGCGCTTTCTTCCAGACCAGCAACTGAGTCAGGTCGTCCGCGAGTCGCCGCTGTTGCGGATACAGCATTTCGGGGAAATGATCGAACGTCACCATCCGCGGCGGAATAAAATCCGGACGACGTTCACCGGCTTTTTCCAGCAGCAGTTCCAGCAATCGTCGCGAGGCTCGGCGTCCCGTCAGCACCGCCACCACTCGGCGCATGTCCAGACGATCGCCAACGGTATACCGTTCGATCAGATAATCCGCCACCTGCGGCAGCAGCGGTGTCTTCCAGTCAACAAACGTGCGCCGAATGGGCATGGTGTGTTCCGTCACTCAGAGTTCGGTCCCCGTGTCAGTGTCTGACGAAGATAAAATGCGAGAGCGACCGGCGGGATCAGCAATTCGCCGCCGAGCGTACAGATCGAATAGTCTGTGGACACTGTCCGCGTCAGGACTTCTTTGGTTTGGGGGCGGGTTTCGGATCCAGATGGGCGTCGATAGCGCCGGGGGCGAGTTTCGACACGATTCCGCTTTCGGGGATGTCGGTCTTTGTCAGCCAGACCATCGCGTTCAGCACAACTTTGCGAAAGTCGTCGTTCTCCCAGTTTTTGTGGAAATGCCCGCCCGTGAATCCGAAACCGCGTCCGCCATCCGGGCGCTCCACGGCCCACATAGTTGCTTCGGCACGACCGGAATTGGCTTCAATGTGAGGATACGGGCCTTTCGGATAAACGTAGGGTCCGTCACGAACATCATCGGATGGTGCGGCAAACAGAATCGGAACGAACTGAACACCCTCGAATTCCGCCGGCACATTCCCGGGAATATCGGCGATGAACCTCATGTTGAAATACCATTCGTCGGTGATACGAAACGGTCGGACGCCGCGAGTGACGGGGTGATCGGGCAGGACAGCGAATTCCGGTTCCCAAATAGGGTTACAGGAAAACATGTTTTCGTAGTACCCACCGATCCAGCGACGAAGTTCCCGCCCGGCCTGATCGGGAACCACTTCCACTCCGAAATGCATGCATCCAATGCCGGTTCCGCGGTCAACCCATTCGTCGATCAGTTTCAGTCGACGCCCGTTTTCCTGAACGACTTCGTGGCGTCCTCCGCCATCCATGTAAAACACTACGGCATCCGCGTTCTCAAAGACAGTTTCGTTCTTCGGCCAGCCATTCAGCACGAATTCGGTTTTCAGTCCCGGGACGTCTTTGAGACACCCGGCCAGCAACTGTACGCCGGCATTGAATTTATGCATTCCCGGTGGGTGAGACGGTTTTCCGGCAACGATGACCAGTTTCCTGTCATCCGCTGCGTCGGAAGTCGCGCTCAGCCATGACACGGTCAGGATCAGCAGTGTCTGCAGGATTTTCATAGAGGTTCCGATCGGGGTTCAGAGTTGCGTCAACACTCCAGCTTCTCGGGAGAGTGCGGCTGTGTCAACTGAGTTCCCCCGAGTTGTCAGTCCTCTGAGTTCACGGTTGCGGCAGATTTCGTTCCCGTAAATGTATGGCCGTGGTAGAATCTGCTGCCGGGAATCTGTTCTTTCCGTTTTGCCGATGCAGGAAGCGATTGTTTCGTTGCCGGGCCGGTCGTTTTTACAGAGCTGCAGTTGCACATGAATGTTGTCGTGTTGGGAGCCGGCACGGTTGGTCGAACGGTTGCGGAACTGCTGTGCGGTCGCGGCGTCGATGTCTGCGTGATGGATCAGGATCCGGACGTTGTGCGGCGCGTCGAGGAACAGTTGGACGTCCGCACCGTCTGCGGTTCGGCATATGATGTGTCCAAGCTGTTTCAGGCCGGCATTCAGGCCGCCGATCTGTGTCTGGCGGTCACCAGCAGCGACGAAGTGAATCTGGTCGGCGCCAGCATTGCTCGGGAAATGGGTGCGTCCCGCTGCGTGGCACGGGTTTTTAATCCGATCTTCCGTGATACCAGCACATTCGATTATCAGCGGCATTTTCAGATCGACCGACTGATCAGCCTCGAACACCTGACCGCTCTGGAACTGGCCAAACACATCCGCAGCACATCCGTCATGGCGGTCGAAAGTTTTCTGCGCGGTGGCATCGAGGTCCACGGCATCCATGTCGGACGACGTGTCCGTGCGCTGGGGATTCCGCTGAAGGATCTGCAACTGCCCAAAACAGTTCGTGTCGGCCTGATTCGCCGCGCGGATGCGTCGGTGATTCCGGGAGCGAACGATTTTGTGTCTGAAGGTGATCACGTCGCGCTCATCGGAGCCCGGACGGAGCTGCAGAAAGTTGTCCAGTTGTTCGAAGATCGGTCGGGCGAACGTTCCCGAGTCGTGATTGCCGGCGGCGGCGAGATCGGTCTGAATCTGGCGCGTCTGCTGGAACGCACGCGCTGTCACGTCACGGTTCTGGAAAATGATCCCGAACGCTGTGACTTCATCGCCGAACGTCTGCCTCAGGCAACCGTGCTGCGGGCGGACGTGAAGTCCAAAGCCGACCTGGAAGAGGCACGTGTCGGATCGGGCGACGTGTTTGTGGCCTGCACGGGGCACGATGAGGAAAACATTGTTTGCGGGGTTGAGGCCAAAGAGCTGGGCTGCAGGCGACTGCTGACTGTGGTCCGCAGTCCTGACTATGCCAATGTGCTGGAACGTCTGGGAATTGATGTGGCCGTCAGCCCGCGGGAAGCCATGGCCCGCCAGATCGTCGGTCTGGTGGCTCGAGGCCCCGTGCGTGAACGTTCGCCGATTGCCGGAGGGACGGCGGAGGTCTGGGAGATCGAAGTCCGCAAAGGCGCTCCCATCACCACAGCCCCGCTGCGGGAACAATCCATGTCGGGAGCGCTTGTCGCGGCCATCGAACGCGGCGAATACGTCAAGGTCCCGGACGCTGATGACCAGCTTCGACCGGGGGACACTGCCGTGGTCATGGTACAAAACGCGGCAGAAATGGAAGTTCTCAGACTGTTCACTTCCGCCTGAAGTCCGCCGGGACACGGTCCGTATTGCTTTCTGATGACTTGTCAGAGAAGATTTCGGTATGAATACGCTGACCATCACGTCTTGCACATCTCTTCGCAGATTGCCGTTGCCGGTAATCCTGCTGATGGTCACCGGACTGGCAGACGCCGAAATCGTGATCGGGCAGGAGTCGCCGGAAACAGCAGGTGTTTCACCTCAGCCCGCCTCGGTGACGCCGGACAAGCTGTCGGCACTGCTGCTGCAACTGGATTCCGATGACTTTTCCGTTCGCGAACAGGCATCGGAGACACTAGGTCAGCTTTCGGATGCCGACGTTCTGCGCCTCGCACGTGAAAGTTCCGAACAGCCCAGTGCGGAGGTGATCCTGCGGCTGCTGAAGGAAGTGGAACGTCGGTACGCCCTGATCACTTCAGATGACACCGCGAACACCACTGACGTTTCCGATATGCTGGAGGCTCTTGCCGGGACCACTCGGCTGATACTGGCAGACGGAGCCAGCCACAGCCTTGAGGAACACTGGCGAACCCGCATCGATCTGGCCGTCCGCGACCTCAGACAATGCGGTGCGACTGTGAAGATGGGGGCCTTTGCCGCTGCGTCACAAATATGGGGGGCTCCCGACAGCGGTGCTGCGGTTCAGGTGCTGTTGGACAAGGATTGGAGCGGCGGCGACCGGGGACTGGATGTTTTCCGTCGTTTATCGGTCCTGACGTTTCCGTTCAGTCGCAACACGTTGTCCGGTGGTCTGCACGTCTACCTTCTGGATGGACATCCGCTGTCGCCGGAACAGAAAGCTGCTCTCGCGGAATATGTCGGTCAGAACCGCATTGCCGAACGGTCCCGAGCGGCTTTGGGAATCAAACCCAGCGCCATTCTGCAGACGGGAATCCAGATCGGACAGGTGACCAAAGGGAGTTCAGCTGACGGTGCGGGACTGGCCGCGGGAGACCTGATCATCGGTATCAAAGCTCCGGCTCGCGAAGGACAGGAAGATGCCGACCGGGAATACATTCGCCTGCGGGACTTCGACGAACTGGTGGAACACCTGAGAGCATATGACGCCGGCGAAGTCATGACGCTGCACATCATTCGCGGCTTGAAATTCGGTTTTCAGCCCGGCGAACGTCCGACCACTGAGTTTCTGGACGTGAAGCTGAAAGGCTGGAAGGACATGGACGTCATTCAGTGACACGGTCGCTGTCGTCAGAGGCGACGGATGAACATGTTCCGAAACCAGACCTCTGCGCCGTGATCCGTCAGCATCAGTCGGCCGGAAGGATTCTCCCCGAAGTCCTCCCGATCCCGAAACTTGCTGTCAGCAACATGTGATTTCCACCGCTCAGATCCAATGTACTCGTCAATCATTAACTGACCGTTGATCCAGTGTTGAACATGGTTGCATTGAACGCGGATCTTTCCGACGTTGTACTGTCCCACGGGATTCAGCCGCGTCATCGCGGGAATCGGCGTCACCAGGTCATAGAGTGATGCGGTCAGGTGTTCCCGTGTCAGTTTCGGGAAAGCAGCGTCATCCAGAATCTGGTATTCCAGCCCCAGCGTCTGCTTTCCGTAATCCCGAACGCGGTACTTAATTCCGTTGTTGCCTTTCTCTGAGATATTCCATTCGAACACCAATTCGAAATCGCCATAGTCGCGGTCGGTCAGAATGTTGCCGCCATGCCCCGCGGATCTGTCCAAGTGCAGGACGCCACCGGCTTCGATTTTCCAGGCGTCTGCCGTAACTGGTTGTCCATCTGGTGCAGTCCATCCGTCTAGCGAAAAACCGTTAAATAGAGGCTGCCAGTTCTGAGCAGCCAACGGCGTCGTAACGAACAAAACCGCAATCGCAACGCGAATAAGCATTATCATAGTCCTTCATCACAGGTGGTCGTTGTCAACAGATTCCGCAGTGTAGTTGAGTCAGATGAAAAATCAAAACCCGCCAACGTCGATTTGATGCAATTGAGCAACTTGGCGAAAATCGGACACACCGAGCCCGTTCACGCGATAACAAACATGACGGTTTTGTAGAGCAGATGTCAGGGCCTCGTTCATCGATTGTGCCAACCAAGCTACCCATTCTGGAGCGTCAACCTAGACTTGCGGCGGGTTGCCGAACTCGCACGACCATTTCGTTTCCACAGAGGAAATTATGACATTCACAATCAACGGCATTGGCACTCAAATCTACGGCAAGCACAATCGCCTTACTCGAAACGATCACTGCGAACATTGTCACGACTTTGGAGTTTTGCAGTCTTACGATACGACAAAGTACTTCGTCGTTTTGTTTGTGCCTTTAATTCCGCTAAGCAAGCTTCGCATTTTCGATCATTGCCCTTCGTGCAATCGTTGGCGTCAACTTAGTTTAAAGGCTTGGGAAGCTGAAAAAGAAAACGCACTGCGGGAGGCATTTGAGCGGCTCAAAAGTAACCACAATGATCCGGACGCGGTCAAACAGGCGATCGCCACCGCAACTCAGTTTCAGGACGAGTCGCTGTTGCTAAAGTTGAAAGACTTAACTGCCAACATGCCGCACGACGAAGAAGTGCAAATTCTATACGCCGTGGCGCTGGGCCATTTTGGTCAAAGTCATGCCGCAGTAGAACCGCTAGAACGAGCCATCGCCGTTAACGATTCCAGAGATACTCGCGAGCAATTAGCGATAACGCTCGTTCAAATTGGCGAAGCTGAACGCGCTGAACAGACCGTCGACTACGTGTGGAACGAAGATTCGCCCGAGCATATTCCGGTGCAACGAGTGATCGCGGAAGGTTACTTCAACACCAACGACCAATCTGCTGCGTTGGATCGTGTCAACCGAATGGCGACGATGCATCCGCAACTGGAAGATGACCGCGACTTCAAATCATTTCGCAAAAAAGTCCAAAAACACGCGACGTCTGGCAAGCAAGTCGTGTCGTCGTTCGAGCCGCGACAAGTTGAATCGCCGTCGAAAGGTTTAAACCTTGCTGCGTACATCGGCCCAGCGATCGTCGTGTTTTTGATCGGACTCTATTTCTACAGCGCGTTTGCACGAGCCCAAAATCGGAAAGTGCATGTCGTTAACGGACTGGAAGTGCCGTACACCGCGTTCGTTAACGGCCAAGAAATCCCGCTCGATTCGGGCCAACGAAAAACAATCACCGTGCCAGAAGGCGCACTAACGATCAGTGCACGAGGCGAGTCGTTTGAAATTGCCGAGCAAACCGCTGATCTGTCTACGCCATTCCTTAGCCGACCGTTTGTTAACTACACCTTTGTCGTTAATCCGGATTCGACTGCAGTTGTGGAGCACGCCAAAATCATTTATGCCGAAGACCACACGAATATTAATCACCCGGAACCGACGTACCATTGCGGGCAGAACTTGCACGTATTCACGAGCGTTGACTATCCGTTTGAGGAACCGGATGATGAGATCACCCTCGATCGCGATGGCTTAGCAACACGCCAATCGGTGCAGTTAGTAGATTCCGATTTTTCGTATGTGTATCTCAGTCCACAGCGGCAAGTCGACTACTGCAAACGACAACTGCAATACGGCAGCGATTCGATGACGCTAGTCGCCATCTTAGCAGCGGTTGGCGACCCAGAAGAATTTGTCGAATTCTCAGAACCATTCCTGGCAGAACGACCATTAAGGATCGATTGGCATCGAGTGTTCCAAGATCACGCTGAAGCGCATAGACCAGACTTCGATTTGGTACAACACTATCAATCGCTTTCCGAAAAAGAGCCAAAGAACAGCGGACTGATGTACTTGCACGCTCGTACGCTACAAGATTCTGAGAAGAAATTAGCGATTCTCAAACGAGCGTGCGAAACGTGTAGCGAGGTTTCGCCCTACGCGTACTATGGTCGCGCATACGAGCTGGCAGTCCACGCAAGGTTTGATGAAGCGGTCGAACATGCTCGCAAGGCATACGAGTCGGTGGAAGATCCGAGTACGTTCGCGGAACTCTACCTGAACTGTCTAAAGGCGACCGGCAATTGGCGAGACGCCATCTCGTTGATACACGGATCGCAACCAGAAGCGAGTGACAGATCGGAGAGTCTGTATTTGCGTCTCACGATACTACACAGTTTGATTTCGTGTTGGGTCAGCATGGAGTCGGAAGCGTCATTCATCCAACAGCAGATCGATGACTTCCTAGACGAGCTGCGGACAGATTCAAATGTACAAGCGGACAGCATCCGAGCGGTCCAGAGTAAACTTGAAGCTACACGCGATTACGCACTTGGCAACCTGGACGAATTGTACTCTCAAGCAGACGATGACGAAGCAGAACTTTGGCAGCTGATATCGCAACGAAAAATCACGCGAGCGTCGGAACTCGCCACAACTGAAGCCTTCGCGGACGACTACATATCGCATTTGCAAGTTTACACAGCTGCGATGGATGCTGATGCCTCGGAGATCGCCGAATCTCATTTGACGGCGGCGATCGAGATTCTGAAGTCGGGCGACAAAGACGATCGGCGACTGGCTGATACTTGCGAATCGAGCAACGATGAAAAACTGCACGTTTCGATGAGCCGAGCTCAGGAAGCTCGAACGGTGGCACTCGCGCTCTCGCGCAGAATTCCTAGCCAGCGCGATGTGTATGAGAGTCTTGCTACAAAGCTAAACTTCGATCGATCGTTTCCATATTGGTTCATTCGTGATTCGATCGAAAAAGAGAATCGCTAGCTGACAGCAGCTAGTGTCAAATCTAAATTGAGCGGAATCGAGCGATCCCGTATGATCCGCCGCTCGTATCGAACTTAGCGTGTGAGATGTCCCGATGGTCGATTTTGACGTGCAACGATTTACGCGTCGCTGCGCGATCACCGACCGTGAATTATTGCCGGGTGAGACATTCTATTCGGTGCTGGTTCCAAAAGGAGCCGAAGTTGTCCGCAGCGATTATTGCACAGAAGCATGGGAGGGACCTCCGGAAGACGCGATCGGTTGGTGGCAGGCGGAGGTGCCGGACCCCAAGTCCCAAAAAGTGAATTGGGCGCCCAACGATGTCATGCTGCACTATTTTTTGCAGCTTGCGGATCAGGACGAAAACCAAGACACGCGATACATTTTGGCCTTGTTGATGTTGCGAAAGAAAATCCTTCGGCTCGACGAAACGGAACGCGATGAAGAAGGGAACGAGTTCCTACACGTTTACTGTTCGAAAAACGAATCAGAATACGAAGTCCAAGTCGTCGATCCATCGGCCGATCGAATTGACGCCATCCAGTCGGAACTGGCGGAACTGCTTTTCAAGTGACAACCAAAACGACGCAATAATCGCGTAATAAATACAAGATCGCAACTAAAACAGGTGGTCGTCATCCGCCGGAAATGGTTCGGAAACATGGAAGTGGCCGATCGCCAGAAAACATTTTGGACCATCGCAATTGTCGGTATCGGTCTGACATTGTCTGTCGGGTGCCGGCTTCCCAAGCGCCCTGGCGGTGCTTTTGCAACGCCAACTCCAGTTCTGCTTCCGGAACAGCCAACATTCGAAGACGTAGCTCGCGTTGTGAACGCAAATAGCGCGGCAGTGCAACAATTGCAGGTCAGCAACGCAAAACTCCGCTCGCCCGCAATTCCGATGTCGCTGAAGGCGAGATTCGCGTTAGAAAAGCCTCGGCAGTTTCGACTGACGGCAGAGTCGATTCGCGGCAATGAACTGGACATGGGCAGCAACGAGAGAGAATACTGGATCTGGATGAACGATGAGCGTTCAGCACTTTTCCACGGTCGCCACGATCAGTTCTACCAAAGTGCCGCTCGATCGATTCTGCCGGTGCCACCTCATTGGTTAATCGAAGCGATCGGCTTGGTCGAGCTCGACCTAACTGGCGAACATGATGGCCCGACAAGGATTGCGCCAGGGCAGTTAGAGATTCGGTCCATTGTCTCGACGCCGGCAGGCGATCTAGAAAAGGTGTCTGTCATTGACGCGAGCCACGGCTGGGTGCTTGAACAACGAGTCTACGATTTGGCAGCGGACGACCGGCTCATCGCTTCCGCATCTGGATCAGACTTTGAATACTACGCAGCAACCGGCGTATCGCTGCCGCGCAAAGTTGAGATTAAATTGCCGCCCGCGAATCTTGAATTCACGATTGAGGTTGAACGCCACACAATCAATCAACTGTATGCCGATCGTGCTTTACTTTGGACCTTGCCTTACGATATCGGCGATGAACAAGTCGATTTGGAACAGATGAGCAGTCCTGCTCCACGCTACGTCCAGCCCGAATCGGTAAATCGCCGGTCAACATCCGATCGTCGATTCGAACCGACCTATCGTCGCGATTTCGGCGAAGGCTATCTACCGCCTCGACAAGCGATACGCAGATTGCCTCCTTCGGAAGATGCGTACCGATATCGCTAACACAGTTGTTGTTTACTGATCACTGTTGTTCCAGTTTCGCCATAGCATTAGCGAATTGCTCGCCTAGATCAATGTAGCCGGCTGAGTCGTAGTGCCAGGGATCGGAGTAGCCATACTCGTCGGTGGACGTAACGATCGCGGCGCGTGAATCGGTGTCCGCGTAATTGGCTTGCGCAGCACGAATGATTTCACCATGCTTCCATGTTGGCGGGTCTTTTTTTGAGTTCGAGATTCGGCCGACGACCACCGGAAGATCGTCGGCGCGAAATGCGGCGCGAATCAAATCCATCAAGCGGCGAAGGTTTGCGTGGTAGGCGTTCGCGATCTCGATTGAATACTGAGCATCGCTTTCACCTTGCATCCATACGATCCCAGCCGGAATAAGCCGGTCGGGCTGGCCGTCATCGTCAATGTCGGTGTCCTCGCACGCGTTTCGCACGGTCGCCAAAAAGTGATCGTACTGATTGACGCCACTCGCGCCTTTGAAATCGGGTTCCCAACAGCCGAAACCGCCAGCCGCACCTTCCGCGATCGACGTTCCTCCTCGCGAGTATTTGATAATCGCAATCCGTCGGTCTGGATATCGTTTCTTTAGTTCCCTTGCAAACGTTAGTTCGACGCCGAAGCGATCTGAGTACTTATTCTGCTGGCCGTTCGATTCAAATCCGACTCCATGTCCCGGTCGAAGTGCAGACCACATTCCTCTACCGTCAACAGCGGCATTGTCCGGTGACGTGTTTCCGTGAAAGATTGGGATGTTGCCAATCGTCTTAGAGATATCTTCGGGCAGCTTTTCATTGTAGCCGTAGCCGTCCATGTTCGATTGCCCGCCCAGATAGTAGACATGAAAGTCGGTCGCGGTTGCGGTACTTGTCAGACAGCAAGCCAGGCAGAATTGCAACAGTTTGCGTTGAATGGCCATCATCAGATCGTTGCTCCCTAGTGTTGATGAAGTCACAGCGTGACGTCCGCACGTGCTGCGGGCGGCCGCCAGTATACGAGGGATTTCGCGTTGGTGGCCGACAGACCTCAATTTTCGTTAACGCGTATGGTTCCGATTAATACGTAGGTTCGGCGTTTAAAAACCGTTGCAAACCGAAATTTCGCCGCCAAAAGCGACAGCTGGCAGTCCAGAAAGTCACGAAACGGACGTCACGGAGAATTCAATATCGGTATAATGACGGGCCTCGCGAACAATCCCTCCGGCGAGCGTTCGGCGTCAAGCTTGTCTGCAAATTCGTGCAAGACTTGGCTCCCATAATCGCTTGCCAACGAATCCCTCCGAATCTTCGTCATGTCGAACATTGCACGAATAGCGTTCTGCGGCACGTTGCTTGGACTCTCAACCGGCTCGCTCGCCGCTGAGAAAATCACTGCGCCCGACCTCGATTTCTTTGAAAAACGGATCCGACCGGTTTTGGTGTCTCAGTGCTACGAATGTCACTCGGCTGACTCGGACGAATTGCAGGGAGGCCTGAAATTGGACTCGCGACAAGCGGTTCGTACAGGCGGTGATTCTGGACCGAGCGTTGTGCCTGGTGACGTCGAAGCAAGCCTGTTGATTCGTGCCATTCGTTACGACGAATTTGAAATGCCACCCCAAAGAAAGCTGGATCCAAATGTCATCGCCGATTTCGAACGCTGGGTGAAAATGGGCGCGCCCGACCCGCGTGAAGCGACGGTCGTAAAGGATAGTCAAGAACATAGCATTGATGACCGAATCGGCGGAGCAGAAACCAGCTGGGCATTCAGAGTGCCGGTCTTGCAGCCACTTCCAGATGTTCGTAATTCCGACTGGCCGCGTGAACGGATTGACTACTTCGTGCTTAAGAAGCTTGAAGAGCACGATATTACACCAGCTACCGAGGCGGACCGTCGCACTTGGATTCGTCGAGTTACTTTTGACGTGACCGGGCTTCCGCCAACGCCGGAAGAGATCGATTCATTTCTAAATGACAACAACGATGGCGCGTACGCGCGAGTGATCGAGCGACTACTTGCGTCACCTCACTTCGGCGAACGTTGGGCCAGAATGTGGCTCGACGTTGCCCGCTATGCCGAAGATCAAGCGCACATTGTCGGCGATGACAAATCGCTGTTTTATCCCAATGCGTATTTGTATCGAGATTGGGTCGTGAACGCGTTTAACGACGACATGCCGTTTGATCGATTCGTGACGCTTCAACTTGCCGCAGACGTGGTCGCACCCGAAGCGGAAGAGCATCTCGCATCGTTAGGATTTTTGGGCCTAGGTCCAAAATACTACGATCGAAAACGATTGGCTGTAAAAGCAGAAGAGTGGGAAGATCGAGTCGACACTGTTACGCGCGGCTTGCTCGGGCTCACGGTCGCATGTGCTCGATGTCACGACCACAAGTACGACCCGATTTCGACGACTGACTACTACGCGTTGGCCGGAGTCTTCGCCAGCACCGAAATGGACAATCGTCCTGTCAACAGCGATGGCAAAGACAATGACACCGACAACGACAAGGAAAAGAAAAAACGGGACAAGAATCCTGCGGACGCGATGCACGTCGTCCGAGAAGGCAACGCTCAGGATTTAAACGTTTTCATTCGGGGAAACGTTGATCGACAAGGAGACGTTGTCCCTCGCCGATTTCTCCAGGTGCTCCACGAAACATCGCCAGCTCCGTTCACCAACGGAAGCGGCCGACGCGAATTGGCGGCGGCAATCGCGAACTCGAAGAATCCATTGACAGCTCGTGTTTTTATAAACCGAGTCTTCGGTCAATTGACGGGAAAACCGATCGTGGCGACGCCCAGCAACTTTGGTTCGCTCGGTGAACCGCCTTCGCATCCCGAATTGCTTGATGACCTTGCCGCGCGTTTCATGGACAATGGCTGGTCGACGAAGTGGTTGGTCCGCGAGGTCGTCGCTTCAGCAATGTATCGGCAGTCAAGCGACGCTTCGAAAGACACGGTCGCGGCGGATCCATCGAACATATTCTTCAGTCGAATGAATCGTCGACGTCTGAGTGCTGAAGCCATTCGCGATTCAATGATTGCGGCCACGGGGAAGCTTGAGACATCGATCGGCGGGCAATCGTTCGAAGTAACCGACGTCTCGCAGCATCGTAGGACGTTATACGGATCTGTAAGTCGTTTTCAACTGAATCCGTTTTTGCAGACTTTCGATTTCCCGGACGCCAACGTCCATTCGGCTCGGCGATCGGAAACGATTACGCCGCTGCAAAAACTGTTCATGATGAACAATCCGTTCGTCGTGGAGCAGGCGAAGCGATTTGCGAAGAGGCTCAACGAGAGTGCAACTCAAGACGAGTCTCGAATCGACTTGGCGTACAACCTTCTATTCGGTCGTCCCGCCACCGACATTGAAATCCAGCACGGTCTGTCGTTTACAAAAGATAAGCCAGACGGGTGGCAACAGTATGCTCACGCGTTAATGATAACCAACGAGATGATGTACTTGGATTGATCATCACGGAGACTGCGCCATGCAGAATATTCCATTCAGAGTATCACGCCGACAAATGCTGCAGCAATCAGCGGCTGGCTTCGGTGCCGTTGGACTTGCTTCCGCATTTAGCACTTCCGGTTTCGCTGGTTCGATTGCGTCGGGACAGCATTTCCCGGCGAGAGCCAAACGTGTCATTTTCTTGTTCATGAACGGAGCTCCGTCCCACGTCGACACGTTTGATCCGAAACCTGCGCTGCGAAAACACGAAGGCGAAAAACCGCAGGGCAACTTGTTTAAGAAGACCAATGCTGGCTACATGCCTTCGCCATTTCGCTTTTACAAACACGGCGAAAGCGGCGTCGTGATGAGCGAACTGTTGCCAAATCTGGCGAGGTGCGCTGATGATCTTTGCGTTTTGCGAGGAATGTTTACCGACGTTCCCAACCATGAGCCTGGCCTATTGATCATGAGCTCTGGTCACCAGCAACCTGTGCGTCCATCGTTTGGAAGCTGGGCATCGTATGGATTAGGAACAGAAAACCAAAACCTGCCAGCGTTTGTTGTCCTTTGCCCTGGCAGACCTGTCGTCGGCCCGCAGTTGTGGTCGAGCGGATTCCTTCCGGGCGAACATCAAGGCGTCTCAGTTGACACAAATCACACCGATGTTGAAAAACTCGTTTCCAATCTAAAGCACCCGTCGCTCAACCGAAGTCAGCAGCGAGAGCAGCTCGAACTCATTCAGCAGTTGAATAAGTTGCATGCGGCGCAGCGTGAACGCGATCAAGCGTTGGACGCGCAGATTCAAGCGATGGAAATGGCGTTCAATATGCAGGCTGCCGCCACAGATGCGTTCGACTTAAATCAAGAACCACAACACGTTCGAGACATGTACGGCGATACAGAATTCGCGCGTTCGTGTTTGCTCGCCCGACGCTTGTGCGAGCGCGGAGTTCGCTTTACACAAGTTTATTACGTGCACAAAAACAACAAGCAACCGTGGGACACGCACCAGAAAAACAACACGAACCATCGCAGGCTTTGCGCAGATAGCGACAAAGCTTCGGCCGCATTAATTCGCGATCTCAAGCAGCGCGGACTTCTCGATGACACGCTTGTCATTTGGGGCGGTGAGTTTGGGCGAACGCCGTATGCTCAACCCGGAAAAGAAGGCGAAGAACCGGGTCGAGATCACCACCACACCGGCTTTTCAATGTTCATGGCCGGCGGTGGAGTCAAACCAGGATTTATGTTCGGCGAAACAGACGAGTTCGGTATGAATGCCGTCGAAGGGCGCATGCACGTGCATGATCTCCACGCGACGGCACTTCATCTGATGGGAATCGATCACTTGAAACTTACGTATCGCTACTCGGGCAGAGACTTCCGCCTGACCGATGTGCACGGTCGAGTCGTCGACGACATCGTGGCGTAGTTTGCAAGAGATTCCGCAGCTTCGTCGGCGTCTATTTGCGCGAGACCAAGCTCACGCCGAAAATCACAATCGCCATGCCAACGATGTGGTAAGCAGACGTGGGCTCGCGCAAGACCATAATCGCGATGGCGATCGTGATCACTGGGCCTACCGATCCGATCACGGTGGTTCGCGCCGCTCCCAATCTCATGATCGCTTCGCTGATGCAAAAGCTCGGCAGAACCGTACAGACAAAAGCGATCGCGAGCGCGTATACGTACACGATCGGTGCTGCCGAAAAGAGAGCACTGGCATCGCAAGCTAAGAAAAAATGCACAGCGATGCAGCCGGCGGAACCGATCATGGCGAAGCTCGTGAATTCTCGACTGCCCATTTGTTGGATCATTGGTTTTGCCAAAATCACATACAGCGAATAACTCAACGCCGACCCAAGGACGAGCATTACGCCGATCGCTGGCGAACCGGTTGTGGCAACCGTCTGAGACTCTTGTGAATACATCAAAGCGATCCCGACGTACGACAAGACGATTGAAGCGACGATTCGCAACGAGAGTGTTTCTCCCAGAAAAAGCCGCGCTAACACAGCAATCATCGCCGGATACGTAAAAAGTGTCAGCCGTTCGAGTTGTGCCGAAATCCGCTCTAGGCCCGCCATATCCAAAAATGAGGCGAGATAGTACCCGAGGAATCCAAGGCACGTAGCCGCAATGACTTTTCGAAAACACAAAGGCTGAGAGTTCTTTCGTTTGCCGCGCAGATGAATCAACATCGCGACATAGAATGGAAACGAAAAGAAGAGTCGCAATGCCAGTAACAGCGTTGCTTCTGCTCCTTCCGCGAATGCGAACTTGATCAGGATCGACTTCAATGCGAACAAAAACGTTCCAACAATCGCCAGCGCCACTCCCCATTTGTGGTTGTCGCCATTGGCAGCAATAGCATCGCTGCACTCGCCGCCCAACGAACGAGTTTTGGGATATGCACAAGCAGAATTTGTTGACGACATAGCAGCTCTTTGGTGAGGCTCGAATCTACGCGGTGGGGTGGTAAGGAATGTGTCGATGACACCAACGGCGGTCAGCGGGTTCGCCGCGGTTTTCTGGAGATGCGGTCAAACCACAAAATCGTCGTTGTGTTTTGTCATCCAACTCTTCGGGAATTCAGCACATTTGGTTGCTTTCCTTAGACCGTGTCCGAGAGTTATCTAACACAGGAAGTCCTCCTCCAAGGATTATTCTAACGCTCGTTCTGACCAGCGGGCGCGCGGCGGCCAAGTGCGTGTCGCGATCGACTTGAGACCTCCGTAACTCGATGAACACCGAAGACGAACAAATACAAAGGCTGGATGGTCCATCGGCAACGGACATTCGGGCGGACTCGATCGCCAGCGGTGTCGCCCTGATGCTTGTGCTTACCGTTGTGCAAAGAACGATTGGCTTCGCCAGAAACATCGTCGTTTGCAGATTCCTCGATCCTGTCGAACTAGGCATGTGGAATCTGGCCGAAAGCTTCATGATTCTTGCGGCCCCGCTGATCGTCTTCGGCATCCCAGGATCGTTTGGCCGCTATATCGAACACTTCCGGCAGCGAGGACAGCTGCGCGGCTTTATGCGCAAAACACTGGCAGCGACCGTGGGGGTCAGTCTTTTCGGCATCGTGGTCATGTTGGCGTTCCGGAAGCAGGTCAGCGTCATCGCTTTCGGATCGTCCTCCGCAAGCGAATATGCCGTTTACATGATCGCAACGTTGGTTGTTGTCATCCTGTACAACGTTGGCGGAAATCTGTTGATTGCACTTCGGCAGGTTCGCGCAAACGCCAGCGTGCAATTCGCGAATAGCTTGATCTTCTCGATCGTTGCCACGATTTTGCTCGCCACGACAACACTTGGCGCCAAAGCTGTATTGCTCGGCTATTTGGTCGCGTGTTTCGTAACGGCCATTGGCTCCATCTATCTAGTACGCAACGCGATCGCCCCGTTGCCGCACGAGGAAGATCGACTGAAACGAAATGCGGTCTGGAAAAAACTGGGGCCGTTTATTGGTTGGTTTTGGCTGTCCGATCTGCTTGTCAATTTGTTCAACTGGATCGATCGACTGATGATCGTGCACTGTGCCGGACTCGATCAAGTCGAAGCGGCGGCGATGATCGGCCAGTACCACACGAGCCGTATCATTGGCGTGTTGCTTATTTCGGTCACCGGAATGCTTGGTGGTACTCTGCTGTCTTACCTTAGCCATGATTGGGAAGCTGGCCGGAAGGCCGAGGCAGAAGCGAAACTCGATTTCACACTGCGGCTAGTTAGCGTTTCGATGACCATCGTCGGAGTACTGACGCTCTTGTTTGCGCCAATCATGTTTGGACTCTTACTTGGCGGCCAATACTCGGAAGGATTCCGAATCCTAAACGTCACGATGGCTTATTGCATTTGGTCGGGGCTTTCATCGATCGCGGCAAACTATATCTGGTGCCACGAACGGCCCGCAATGTCGTGTGTGACGGTCCTTGTCGGGATTGTCGTCAACACGGGCCTGAACTTCTTCTTGTTGCCGCGTTGGGGTTTGACTGGAGCGGTTGTGGCTACGGCCATTGCCAACCTCGCGATCCTCGCCGCGATCTTCTTGGCAAGCACATCACTGGGGCTTCGAGTTCGACCAGGCACGATCGCGACGATGTTGCTGCCAGCTTGTCTTTGCTTCGGAACAGCACCATCCATCGCGATCGCAATCGTCGCAGTTTGGCACGGACTAGAAAAACATTGGCTCTTTTCAAGAGCCGAAGTCGAACAAATGCGATCTCAGTTCCAGGTATATCTTCAAAAATTTTTCCGCAGAAGACTCTCTGCGTCACACGTGAGTTAAGGCAGGCGTATGAATTCGAGAGTAAGTCGTCTGAATGCCGTAGAAGACAGAGGTCCACTTCGCGTCATGTTCTTGCTGACCAGCATGCCGGTTGGTGGAGCGGAAACACTGCTGCGCAATCTTGTTCGCTCGATGGAGCGCACGCAATTCGAACCAGAAATCTGCTGCTTAAAAGGGCTCGGCCCAATCGGTGAAGAACTAGCTCGTGAATTCGAAACGCACAGCCATTTGTTGTCGCACAAACTGGACCTCCGAGTTTTGCCACGGCTAGCGTCGCTTTTGAAACGGCGAAAAATCGACGCGGTGATTACGGTCGGATGCGGAGACAAAATGTTCTGGGGACGGATCGCCGCGAAGCTTGCTCACGTTCCAGTTGTCGCGTCGGCGCTGCATTCGACCGGTTGGCCTGATGGTGTTGGGCGATTGAATCGGCTTCTGACACCATGGAC
>JAGQPC010000599.1 GCA_020426925.1 Planctomycetales bacterium
GCCTAAAGGCGGGACTACGAACGAACTTGACGCTGTGAAATCAATGTTTTGCGAAAGTCAAAGTTTGGCGTGCCACTGGCTCCGCCAGTGCTCGCAAGTTTGTATGTAAACGTAGGTAAATCGAAGGTATGCCGCTACCATTCCGAATTGGTCTCGTTTGCATCATTGCAGCTTTCGTAGCCGGACAGATCAACCGCGGTATTTACCGGCTGGCGTGGAGTCCTCGCAACATCGGCCCATGGTCACCGCCAGCAGACGGTGCACCGGATCGAAAATGGTGGGATCGCTTTCCGATTGTCGGTTGGTTTGGGATGGCTCGCGAATCGAAGATTCACGGCGAGACGTTTTGGCATCGTCCGCTCTTGATCGAGTGCGCATTCGTTCTTGGGGTGGCGCTACTTTATGTGCACGAACTGAACAAAGGGTTTTACCCGCTCGGTGCCGTGGCTCCTTCTTTGAAGACGCTGTACTGTCAGTTCGCGGCGCACTTCGCGCTGATCTCTTTGTTGATCGTTGCAACGTTTATCGATATCGACGAAAAGACAATTCCCGATCGAATCACAGTTAGCGGTGCGCTGCTTGGCTTGTTATTCGCTGCTGCGTTGCCAGAGAGTCTACCGCCGGTTTGGATTCCATTTGCTAACCCGCCGATTTTCGTTTCTCAGCTGACCACGACGGCACCGTTTAAAGCGCCGCCGTGGCTAAACGGCCCTGCCGGATTGGCGATCGCGATCTCTTGTGTGGGCGGCTGGATTTATGGGCTCGCCCCAAAAATCGTTTGGTATCGAAGTGGCGTGGCGCGATTCTTCAAGTACTTAATCGCCAGCATGCTTCGACACTCGCACACGAAGTGGTACATCATCGGGTTTGTGGTGTTGGCCGGTTTGTTATCAGCCGTTTGGTCGATTGGCGGCACTCGCTGGGAATCGCTGTTAACTAGCGTCGTCGGATTGGCCGCGGGCGGGGCGATTGTGTGGGGAATCAGGATTTTCGCTGGGGTGGCTCTGCAACGAGAAGCGATGGGGTTCGGCGACGTCACTCTGATGGCGATGATGGGCTCGTTTCTGGGTTGGCAGGCGACGGTCGTGATCTTCTTTATCGCTCCGTTTTCAGGAAGCGTGATCGCGATTTTGCAAATGCTGATCACTGGCCGACGAGACATTCCATACGGACCATTTTTGGCTTCCGCCGGTTTGCTGTGCGTTTTGGCCTGGCCTGTCGTTTGGCCTCAGATCGAAATGGTCATGATGATGTTCGATGCATTCGCACAAGTCTTCGGGATAGGCGTCGGGCAGCTGATACTCTTGACGGCCATTGGCTTTTTCGTGCTGGTCGGGATCTCGCTCGCGATCGTGAACCTATGCAAACGCATGCTGGGATTCACGGAATGAAACGACGCGCAAAGTAGAATAGCAGCCGGTGTGCAGCGGAATGGAACGCACACCAATCGCCACCCACCATTAAAAAAGCTGCTTGCGACACGTCAGATCTGCTGCCGGGCGCACTTTCTTAGTCGAGTCTAGAAACGCTAGAAACGACTAATTACAATGCGCATCATTAGTTTCCAGGGAGGGCTCCTGAATATCAAAACCGTCCTAAGGACCGACGCATGAAGCCCTTCGCGGTGCCGTTTTTCCTCGTCTTTTTTACCGTGGCGCTCATCGCCGCTCCTGACGCGACCGCCGCTTTCGTTGTTTTCGGCAGCGGCGCAAATCAGTTTGAGATTGAGTTTGTACCGATCGGCAATCCTAACAACGCGGCCGACACAACCGGAGTTCCTAATCCTGTCGGCTCGGTGTCCTACGGCTATGACATAGGCAAATACGAAGTCAGCCGCGACATGATCAACAAGGCCAACTCGTCGCTCGCCTCAGGCGGCGGCGATCTCGGGATCACGCTTGCTGATATGACCAGTCTGGGCGGCAATGGCGCAAATCGTCCCGCGACCGGTGTCTCTTGGAACGAGGCGGCCCGGTTTGTCAATTGGCTCAACACCAGTCAAGGATTTTCGCCCGCCTACAAATTCACCACCCAACCGGGCGACGCGGGCTACAGCGCGAATCAGAACATTTCGCTGTGGGTTCCGGGAGACGCGGGGTTCAACGCGGCCAATCAGTATCGCAATAGCCTGGCCCGCTATGTTCTGCCTAGCGTCGACGAATGGTACAAGGCAGCGTACTACAATCCCAGTTCGGGCACCTACGTCGACTTCCCTACGGGTAGCAACAGCCTTCCGATGGCGGTGGCCAGCGGCACTTCGCCAGGCACCGCGGTGTTCGGTCAGCCGTTTTCGCAGGGTCCGGCGGACGTTACACAAGCGGGCGGGCTCAGCTTTTACGGTACGATGGGCCAAGGGGGAAATGTCTGGGAGATGGAGGAGACGGACTTCGACCTGGTGAACGACTTGAGTTTGCCAGCTGGGCGCGGCACGCGCGGGGGCAGCTGGAACGCCAGCGTCAGCGCCGTCCCTAACACTCTGAGCGCGTTGTTCCGATCTGGCAACGGCAACGTCCCAACAAGCTCAACCTCCTCTATCGGTTTTCGTGTGGCAAGCGTCAGTGTCCCAGAGCCGAGTCCAGTGCTGTACGGAGGTGTCTTGATGTTGGGACTAGCGTGTTGGAAATTGGTGCCGCAGATAGCCCGTTGGGCTGTTTGCGCCACATTCCGTTGAGCTGCACTTACGGTGGTCGGCACGAACTGGTCGACGACTTAAGAGTGGTTCCGATCGCCTGCCTATCTACAGGTCCACAAGCCGTCTCGAGTCGAAGACGTGCATTCAGCACTTTTTGTCGTTGACGACGGTAATGCTGAATTTCTTAGTGCGATGCGAAGTTCGAGAAGCCTAACTTCAACGCGGACGAAGCAGCTTTATTTTATCTGTTGGCCGAAGAGACTGTCTGGCTCAGGAGGATTGGAAAACGATTTGTAGCCGGGCGCGCGACAGCATCAGCGAGGCTCGCACTTTGGTGCAGCATCGCAGTCTGTTTGGCCCTTGACGCTCGCGTTTCGGGTTGCGAAGGCGAAACAGCACAGGAAAACGTTTCTTTCTAAGCCGATAGCGAAGTTCGGATTGCACAAAATGTCGGATTCCATTCCACTGTTGAAGAGACTTCGGCGATGACCGGAACAGCAAGGGTGCAGATCTGGGATGGTGTTTTGACTTCTGCTAATCGAGGGATGATTGCGTTAGCGTTTTTCTTGTGCGTGGCGGAGCTCCATGCGCAGGCGAGCGCGCAATCGGATCCACAGTTTGACTCGAGATCGATCGAAGCGAGGCTTGCGTCTGCTGAAACTTCGAGTGACCTAAATGACACGACTCGGCCTTACGTTGTCGAGCAATTTCAACAGGCACTGTCTGAAATCCAGGCGTTCCGGACCGAACAAGCTCGACTGGAGACGCTGAAGGCCGACATACGCGACGCTCCGGAAAACACTGAGACATTGCGCAATGAGCTGGCGACTACTCAGGCTGACAGCCGTGACGTGCCAGAGGCCGATCTGAAATCTGCGAAGACCGAAGCGGACGCAGAAAAAATACTGTCCGAACACCAAACATTGCTTGATGCAGCTCGGCGCGAACTTAACTCGGTCGAAAACAAGATTCTGGGCCGCCCTGAGCAACGAACCAAATTCGCAAAGTCTGTCTCGGCCAACGAGGCGCTAATCGAAACATTGCGAAGTCCTGTCAAGGATCCGCAAGAAGTCGACTTGCCGGCCAGTTTTGAAGATGCTCCGAGACAATTGCGAGCGATCAAACTTGCGGTTGCAAAACTAAAGATCGAAGTCGCAAACCAAGAACTCGCCTACCTGGATGCGACGAACGAATTTTTCTCGCTGAAACGCGAACAGGACCGTCGCGAAGTATTGCGATTGGAACGAGCGGTTGAGCAGTGGACTCAACGCGCTGCGGAAGTACGGCAGAAATCGATTGAACAGCAAGCTGTCGACGCGTCGGAAAAGACGTTTGTGGACGAGTTGCAATATTTGGTTGAAGAGAACCTCAAGCTAACAAAAAAACGTGAAGAGACAGCCACTGCCATCGAGGACGCCAGAACGAAGGCCGCCGAAACTTCTGCATTGCTAGAAAAACTGGACAACGAATTCAAACGAATTTCGACTTCACTAAAATCTCGGACGTACGTGAGTGAAGCGGTCGGCGGCATGCTGCGAACCAACCGGCGCAAATTGCCAAACGTGCGGCAACGGAAACAGGAAAACGTCAATCTAAAGACCGAGAAGTACGACGCACAATACATGCAAATCGTCGTCGACGAAGAGCTTGCGGAATTCGGTGATTTTCAGCGACGCCTTGACTTGGAACTGCGTAAACTGCAGGCAACGCTGACTGCCGCTCGAATCGAAGAGCTGAAACCGCAGGTTCGCGAGCTTCTTACCGATCGACACGCAACTCTCAAGAGCCTGGAAACAGACTATGACACGTATGTGAAAGTTCTCGAAAGCCTCGACATTAATGAGGATTCCCTGATCTCGCTAGTTGAACGGTATGCTGCGTTCGTTGATGAACGCGTGTTGTGGATTCGCAGTTCGCCGCCGGTCAACGTCGAAGACGTAACTCACATGGTGAAAGCGATTCGATGGTTGATGTGGAGCCCGTGGTCCGAGCTGCTGGGGAAGTTGGAGCGATCGGTTTTGCACAGGCGATTAACAAACATTGCCTGGTTGACCGGTATGATCGGCTTGCTGATTTACCGCATGCGTTTTCGCGATCATGTGAACGACTTGGGGCGGCAGGCCGCGTCTAGAACATGCCGTGATTTTGCAATCACGTTGGAGGTTTTGGCGTACACTGCAGCTCGCGCCGTCACGTGGCCTCTGATTTTTTGGTGGCTGTCCTGGAACCTGTCGTATGTTCGCGACGAGATTGCCGGGCATCTTTCGGAAGCGTTTCTCGTTATCGCGATATTGAGCTATCCGATTTTATTCTGGTGGCGAGCTGTTCGCGTCCATGGACTTGCGCACGCACACCTAGGTTGGTCCGATCAAAAACGGCATACGACCGAACAGAGTTTGCGTTTAGTCATTCCGTTGATCATACCGTTTATTGCTCTTTTTTATTTTTTCGCCGATTCGAATTACGAGAAGTCTGCCGGACGGTTTTGCTTCGTCGTCGGCATGCTCGGAATTGCGTTGTGCGTACGTAAGCTCACGTCTCCCAAAACTGGGATCTTCACCAACTACCTGCAAACACATCGTGACCAATGGTTTGACCAGCTCACTCCAATCTGGTATCCGGCGTTGACGTTGATCCCCATTTCATTCGCAGTCCTCGCCTTAATGGGGTACCAATATACGGCTGGAGAACTGCTACAGCGGTTTTACATCACTGCGGCGTTCCTGTCGGTGCTCTATTTGTTGCAGGCCGTGTGCCTCCGATGGCTGCTGGTGAACAGGCGGAGGCTCGCCATGCAGCAGGCGAGGGAACGATTAGAGCAACTCAAGGCTATGCACGAAGAGGGCATAACGTCCAGCGAAACGATCGTGCATTCGCCGGATGATGGAGTCACCGAGTCAGCGCAAATTGACCTGTCGGCCGTCAGCTTGCAATCGATCAGATTATTGAGCAGTGTCACAACGATCTCGGCGCTCGTTGGGATTTATGCGATTTGGATTGCAGTCTTGCCGGCATTGGCGAAGCTTGACGAATACAAACTTTGGCAAACCTCGGTCGATATTAGCGTCGTCGAGACGGCCGAGTCCAGTGATGCTGCGGCTACTGATTCAGGTTCCAGCGAAAGAGTGACGGATGCAAACTGGATAACGCTTGGCAAGTTGATCGCTGCACTCGTGACTGTCGCCATGACAATGATCGCCGTTCAAAACATTCCAGGGCTAATGGAGATGGCATTGTTGCAGCATTTGCCGATCGATCCGGCAGTCCGATACGCAATCAAATCGGTAACGCGATATTTAATCATCATCGTCGGTTTTGCCATGGCGTTCTCTCGCATTGGTATCGGCTGGTCAAAAGTACAATGGCTGGCAGCGGCTATCAGTGTGGGACTTGGCTTCGGCTTGCAGGAAATCTTCGCCAACTTCATGTCTGGTTTGATTCTGCTATTTGAACGGCCGTTGCGTGCCGGCGACGTTGTCACCGTTGGTGATGTGAGCGGCCGTGTCGTTCAGATTAAGACCAGAGCAACAACGGTCCGCGACTGGGACTGCAAAGAGCTGATCGTTCCCAACAAGGAGTTCATCACCGGAAAAGTGTTGAACTGGACGTTGTCAGACACTGTGACCCGCATTGTGGTGAAAGTCGGAATTGCATACGGCGCCGACATCAAGCTTGCCCGGCAAATCATTCTGGACGTCGCCAACGAGCACCCCGAAGTTGTAGACGATCCCGAAGCGTCGGTGACATTTGGCGCGTTTGGTGACAGTGCCCTTGACTTCACGTTGCGTTGTTACGTACCGAACATCGACAACCGACTCGCCACGATCCATGAACTGCACGAATCGATTCACGATCGTTTGAAAGCGGCAGGAATCGAGATTCCGTTTCCACAGCGTGATGTCCATATTCGCTCAAATGAAAATCCGGCGCCTGGTGGTCCGCCGAAACGACATCCTGCTTGATTAGCATGAGAAACATGTCCCGCATCCGAATTGCAGCAAATCTTTCGTTCATGTTTGCCGAAGTTCCTATGGCCGAACGCTTCGGTTTGGCGAGTCTCTACGGATTTGATGCGGTTGAGATTCAGTTTCCCTACGATCATTCGGCTGAAGAACTGCGGGCACTCGCTGACCGTGCAAGCGTCGACATCGTCCTGATCAATATTCCTGCTCCCGGGTTCATTGATGGTGGCGAGGGACTCGCGGCAGTTCCCGAACTAACAGACGAGTTCCTGCGAGCAGTCGAAACATCCATCGAATATGCAGACATAATGTGTGTTCCTCGCATCAACGTATTGCCTGGCCGATGCTTGGATGAAGCTCGTGCGAACGAGTATATAGCGACGTACAAGCAGAATCTGCAGCTCGCCGCTGACCGAATGGCCGAACACAACATTCGATGCGTTTTCGAGGCGATCAATACGACCGATATGCCAGGTTTTCTCGTGCACTCTCACCAACAGCAGCTGGACATTCTGCACGAATTGAACCATGCAAATCTGTCTGCTCAAGTCGACATCTATCATGTTGCCCGAGACGCCGGGCCTGCGAATATTCTTTCCGCGCTTTCGGATATTCTTCCGTTCACTGGTCACATTCAATTTGCTGATCTGCCTGGTCGAGGCGAACCAGGCAGCGGAGCGATCGATTTCGAGCTAATTCTCCAAGCGATCCACAACTCCGACTACAACGGAATCGTCGCCGCCGAATACAAGCCGACGATCAACACGCCGATGACACTCGACTGGCTACCGAAGTTCCGCGCCGGCTTGGGTTGCTGAAATCGATAGTGAGCAGGGCCGATTCCGTTGCGTCTCTCTACCGATCTTATGCGTTGTCACTGTCTACAATAATTGCGTTCAGACTTCTGCGCAGTTGAGCATGTCGACGATGAAATCGACAGTGGCTTTGTCTGATGGCCGAGCGTAGACGCTCAGTTGGTGCGAGCGATCTTGCCGATGTGCTCCGGCGAGGCGGACTTTGAATGTAACTTGGCGAAGTTCATCGAACAGCACGTGGCGCTCTACCGGAAGTTGGATTCGGTTGAAGTGAGTGTCGAATTGATCCCATGACAACTCCATCCGTCCGTCAAACGTATCGCAGTAGTCGTTGAATCGCACTCCATGCTCGTAGACGTCCAACAGTCGAGCGGATTTTGCGGCGCACATGAGCAACAAAATAAGCACAGTAATCAAGCCACAGATAATTAAACCGTACATGTCGAACACAACGGCAACTGATGTGACAGGGATTGCGATTCTCTGCACAATCCGATTGGAGCTAGTGTATTCGCAAATGCGTAACGAACCGATCGGTTTCCCAAGCGTGACTGTTTGACGTCGCGCACTGGATCGAAAATCAGATCGTTGACGAGACGGTGCGGTTTCTAAATCAAGCATGTTCCAATTCAAAAATTCAGAGCCACGCGCAATAGGTGTCGTGGTTTAGGCTACGCAATGAACTCCAGGTGCGCAAATTAGACAGCGGTGCAGTGCATTCTTCCCATCATGAACTGGACGACATCCATGTCTGACTCGCGAGCATAAACACTGATCCTATGCGAGCGATCATTGAGCTGAGCACCGGCCAAACGAACTTTCAACGTTACCTGTCGTAGGTCATCATTCAAGATTTCGCGTTCATCTGGAAATTCGACTCGGTTGAATTGCGTATCAAACTGATCCCACGCCAATTCCATTCGACCGTCGAGCGTATCGCGAAAATCATTGAAGCGTATTCCGCGCGCAAATACATCAATCGATCTGGCGGTCTTCACGGCCAGTTTGAATCCCAGCAAGATTAAGCTCCACAACGCAACGGTGATAAATAGGAGAATGACCTTCGCCCCGCCTCGTCCAACCTGCACATCGAATGCGATTAAGCCGGAGAGGCCCAACACGGTGCCTCCCACCAGTGCGGTTGACATCACGACTTGTTGAATCATTCGATTGCGGTTTGCATTCCCGCCAATTCTGAGCGAGCCGATCGGGCTACCGAGAATCGTTGAGGCTGGCAGTTGTGTGGAGTTGGTCGCTCGCGGAACCGGCGAGTCGGGAGTCGGGGCGTTCGGTGGAACAGTTGGTGTTTCGAGCATAGTTGTCACTCCTCAATGGAAGGGTAGCTCGGTTAACGGAAATGGGAGCCCTAGGATTGCTGTTTGGTGGCAGCCGTCTTGCGGCCAGTGCGTCCGCAGAACGTCACGCTGAACAATCGCAAACTCTGGCAGATGGGGGGCCTATGAGGCTTTATTTGGCCGCTCGACTGTCTTAAACCGGTTATGGCGATTTCGCTGGCTTCAGTGTCTAAGTGCTTTACGGGTAAAATCTTACGTCCAATTGGTGTCCCCAAAACCGTTCTTTTAATCGGGCCGTTTCCGGCTGCGATGGCCGACAATGTGTTAAGTCTTATGAATTCACTTCCAGCAGAACCTTGAATTCCACCAGCGAACTACTTAGTGTTATTCGGTCCTTGCGGGGCGGTTGAGACGCAGGGATGGCAACGAAACGAATGTCGTTTTGGTCTTCGTTGATTGCTTGTTTTTTTCAGCCAGAACAGCTCTTGTAGAGTCATGACACAGAATCGGCGAGTTCATCGTTTACGAAGTGCGAGTCCTGCGGTTCTTCCGTCGTTGCTGATGTGTGATTTCGGCAACCTTGAACGAGAGCTGATGCGGCTTGAGGGTGCCGGTGTCGAAGCCTTGCACTTGGACGTGATGGACGGTAGTTTTGTCCCAAATCTTACGTATGGCTTCCCAATCATCGAGGCACTTCGGCGTTTGACGGACCTGCCGTTGGACGTGCATTTGATGATTGACCACCCAGAGCGATACATCAATCACTTTGCACACGCTGGTGCTGACCTGATCACGATTCACGTCGAAGCGACCGAGCAACCGGGTGAAGTGCTAAACCAAATCAGGTCCTTGGGATTAGGGTCCGGTTTGGCTTTGAACCCTGATACTCCGCTGACCCGGATCGAACGCTTTTTGGATCAATGCGATTTAGTGTTGGTGATGAGCGTGAATGCTGGATTTGGCGGGCAGAAATTTAACACCATCGCGTTGGAAAAATTACGCCGGCTGAACGAGATCCGACCGGCGGGCATGATGCTAGAAGTGGATGGCGGTGTTAACTCATCGACAATTGCAAGTTGCGCAGCTGCTGGAGCGGACCTTTTTGTGGTTGGATCGGCTATTTTTGGCCAGGACAACTACACCGCTGCGGTACACGGTCTCAATGAGTTGCTGCAAACTGCCTAGGTGAAGGTTTTACTGAATGGTCCGTATCTATATCGTCCGACCCGGCTCGACCGAGTTCGATGAACAAGGGCGAATAAAAGGGACTCTTGATATCCCGCTCAGTCAATACGGCAGTGGGCAAGTCAATCGGACAGCCAACGAGCTTGTTCAGCAAGGCATCGAAGTTGTCTACGCGGCTCCATGTCAGTCGGCTGAAGAAACGGCCGCACTGTTGGCGGAAAAACTTGGCACACGTCAAAAGACGCTCAGCAAGCTGACGAATCTCGATCATGGTTTGTGGCAGGGTAAGCTGATTGAGGACGTCAAAGAAAAACAGCCCAAAGTCTATCGCCAATGGCAAGAGCAGCCAGAAACGGTTTGTCCTCCGGAAGGCGAAATGCTTGAACACGCTCGTCAACGAGTGCATGCTTCGCTGGATCGACTTATTAAGAAACACAAAAATGGCTGTATCGCGATTGTGCTGCCAGAGCCGCTTGCCAGTCTTGCACAGTGTTATCTGGAACGAGGCAACCTTGGCGACCTTTGGCAGGCCGAGACCGAATGTGGCACTTGGGTTCAACTTGATTTTCATCCAGAGGCATTTGCAACGGATGTAAAATGACTTCTCGCGATTAGGCTTTGTCAGAATGCGGTGCAGATGCAACGCTTGCACTGACGGAGATTGCGAATCGAGCGAAAAACTCCGGATCCCATACTGCGAATTCCAGTATTTGCTCACAGAACAAATATCTTCGCGGATTAACCGTCTTCGCATTCGGGGAGTTTTTGACGATAATCAGCCAGCTGATCCCACATTGTCAGGTGCGTGACCAGGCAAAGCCCAATGGCAACCGATACCACGACAACTCGAGCTTCATCCATGCGACGACCGAAACGCGGCGTGCCTGAAGGTCTTTGGCTACGCTGCCCTGGATGCCAGGCGGCGATATTTCGCCAAGAGGCCGAGGATCGCCTCAACGTTTGCCCTGAGTGTGAATATCACTTCACGGTTTCGGCGAAGGAACGTATTCGTCAAGTCTTAGACGAAGGTACGTTTGAAGAATGGGACGCCGATCTCAAGCCGTCCGATCCGCTGAACTTCACGGACAAGAAACCGTACGCTGAACGACTCGGTGCCGAGCAAGCTCGTACTGGACTTTCCGACGCAGCGATCACAGGAACCGGGATGATTCGAGCTCGCCGAGTCGCGTTTGGCGTGACCGACTCTGCCTTTATCATGGGCAGTATGGGATCGGTCGTTGGTGAACGGCTGACTCGACTTGCCGAACGAGCGACCAAAGACCGACTGCCACTGATCATTGTCAGCGGTTCTGGCGGTGGTGCTCGGATGCACGAGGGGATTCACTCGCTAATGCAAATGGCGAAAGTGTCCGCTGCGTTGGCAAGACATGATGAGGCGGGCGGATTGTTTATCTCGGTGCTGACTAATCCTACGATGGGCGGTGTCGCCGCAAGTTTTGCCTCGTTGGGTGACGTCGTTTTTGCTGAGCCGAAAGCCTTGATCGGATTCGCCGGGCCTCGGACGATTAAGGCAACGATTCGCATTGAATTGCCAGAAGGTTTTCAAACCAGCGAGTTTCTACTGGAACACGGCTTCGTAGACCGCATTGTTTCGCGTGATCGATTAAAATCTGAAATCGCTCGCGTCATCGATTATTGTGGGAAATAAGCAACGCTTGCCGGAATTGTAGGTGCAACCTACATTTGATCAGCCTGCATGGAATCTCTAGGCCGGGCTTATTCGCATTCTACGGTACGTTGGTGTCATGGGATTATTCGACCGCTTCAAAACAATGCTCGACGGAAAGCTCAACGTCGAGGCTCGATTTGAAATCCTCCGTGAGGCGGTTTCTGGAACGATGTCCGCGTTCTACATGGCTCGCGACAAAAAGACGGACGAAGTCGTCGGACTCAAGATCCTAGACGTCGACAAGACAGCTCACTTCGAGTCACGGTTCAAAGGGCTCGAAAAACCGACCGAAGGCGAAATTGGCGAACTGTTCGATCATCCGCTGATCGTGAAGACTCTGGAACATGGCGTTACGAATCACGGTGAGCACTACGTCATCATGGAATTCATTGATGGCCCAGGCATGAACAGCCTCATCATCGAACGAAGCCCGCTGCTTGACGGAAATCGCGTCCGCCTCATTCGCCAGATGGCTCTAGCGATCGGAGTTGTCCACGACGCCGGTTACATTCACCGCGACATCTGCCCACGGAACTTCATTTGCAGTAAAGATTGCAAATCGCTGAAGCTGATCGACTTCGGTCTGACCGTGCCAGCAACGAAAGAGTTTATGCAGCCCGGCAATCGAACCGGGACGCCAAACTACATGGCACCAGAAATTGTGCGACGTCGGCCCACCGACCAACGAATCGATATTTTCTCGCTGGGAGTTACCTGCTATCAGCTTTGTGCGTTGCAGCTCCCCTGGCCGGGACAGGACGTCACCGGAAAAGCAGCAATGTTGCACGACACGAAGGAGCCAGTTCCGCTCCTGCAGGCCAAACCAGACGTTAATCCTGATTTGGCAGCGTTAATCATGCAGTGTGTCGAAAAAGACCCAGCGAAACGTCCGAAGTCAATCAAAGACTTCCTGCGTGTCCTCGACCGAATCAATTCGGAAACCGTGTAAACGTCCGATTCCGAGCCACAGGGAGCAACACGACACAATCGGTCCAAATATGCCCAAAAAGGCCGAGTTGATGAGGTGGGGCCGTTTTTCTATACTTGCTTGACTGGGAACTGCATTTCTGCAGTCCGCATCCGCGTAATTAGCCGCAAATAACCGCGACCAGTTGGTTTTGAGGATTCAAATGACAATTGACAAGAGCCTGAAAGTTCGTCGAGGCATGATGTCTAACCGGAACGTGCTGACCCGAATCGAACGACTCGGAAAGCTACAAGAGCAAGATCGTTGGCAAGAAGGCGATCCCGTGCTCGGTCTCCCTAAGGTGCGAGTTCAAAAGGTTTCGCTGAAGAAGAAAAAGAAAGTCAAGAAAGACGACGAGGACTAGACGTTTGTGCGTCGTTCTTGATCGTCGCCGAGTCGCACAATCGGCCTTATCCGCCAGGCCAACGTATTCTTGCGTTGGCCTTAGTTCTTGAGTTCTTCCTTGTATGACGGACTTCTAGTCCGTCTCTGCCGCGATTCGACGGACTGGAAGTCCGTCGTACGATCTAGGTCAGCTACTCCCTATCTTGCGAACTCGTTCAGATCCGAGGTGTGTAAAAGATCCGAAGTTTAACGCTTCCACTACGTCCTCGGTTCTTTAGCGGCGATGAAGCGACTTCGATTGCCAAGTTAAGCAATTGAATGATTGTTTCGGCGCTCTGAATGTGTGAAAATGGAGAGCCCGCCCACTAACGCATTCCCTCCGCCGATCTCGAATGTTCCAGCCCGTCATATCACGACGAGTCATTCTCGCGTTCACAACGATATCGATTGCGTGCTCTTGTGCATGCGCCGATGCAGTGTCGTTTGAACGCGACGTCATGGCAGTGCTCTCCAAAGCCGGCTGCAACTCTGGTCCGTGCCATGGGAACATTAATGGCAAAGGCGACTTCAGGCTTTCGCTGCGCGGGCAAGATGCGGACTTCGATTACCTCGAAATAACTCATGCGCTAGGCGGACGACGAATCAATCGAGTTCAACCAAACGAAAGCCTGTTTCTACGAAAGCCGACCGCCGAGAGTCCGCATCAAGGTGGTCAACGCTTCAAAATTGGCTCCGTCGAATACGAAATCTTGCTGTCTTGGCTAAAATCCGGCATGCAGGCTCCAGCCGATTCACCGCCCGTGCAGCGGCTGATTGTTGCACCTAACAGTAAAGTAATCGTCGCTCCGACCGACAGGGTTCAACTAACTGTTATCGCTGAATTCGCGGATGGCACGACTCGAGACGTTACGCGGCTAGCCACGTACGACGTCTCGAATTTTGTTGCGGAAGTTTCTGAAACAGGCATGGTCCAAGCAAAAGCGATCGGCGAAACCGTAGTCGTCGTGCGTTATCTCTCACATCAAGAGCCTGTACGTTTAGCGTTCTTGGAAAACAGTCCGTTCGCATGGCAGAATCCACCTGCAAACAATCACGTCGATGTGCTGATTCAGAAAAAGCTGCGTTCGCTGCGCATTAATCAAGAGTCGATCTGTTCGGATACGCAATTTGTTCGTCGAGCGTACCTCGACTTGCTGGGCCTGATTCCAACGGCGGACGAGGCCAAGGAGTTTACGTACGATCGTAATCCACAAAAACGAGAACAGCTGATTGATACATTACTCGGTCGTCCAGAATTTGCAGATCACTGGGCTCAGAAATGGTGCGATTTGTTGCGAGTTGAAGAAAAGTCACTCGACACGCGCGGCGTTGAAGTCTTTCACGGCTGGATTCGTCAGTGCTTTGCTGATGGTTTGCCGCTGAACGAATTTGTCAAGCAGATCGTGGAGGCGGAAGGCAGCACGTACACTAACCCGCCCGCAAATTTGTATCGCTCGCTGCGTGAACCGTTGAACCGCGGTGAGTCGATCGCTAGAGTCTTCATGGGCGTTCGCCTGCAATGTGCCAAATGCCACAACCATCCGTTCGACCAGTGGACTCAAGACGACTACTATTCGTGGGCCGCCTGCTTCGCAAAGGTCGATTACAAAATCGTCGAAAACAAACGCAAAGACGAGCTCGACAAGAACGAATTCAACGGCGAGCAAGTTGTCATTCGCAACGCCGAAAATTCGGTGAAAAACGCGCGCACTGGCGACGAGGCATCACCTCGATTGCTCGATGCAGATCGACGTCAAGTTGACGCAACGGAAAATCGCAATGCGTCCGGCCTGGTTGCCGATTGGTTCGCTAATGACAACGTGGACTTTGCCAGAGCTCAAGCAAATCGCATTTGGTTTCACCTGATGGGCCGAGGGTTGGTCGATCCAGTCGACGATTTCCGAATCACGAATCCAGCGAGCCACCCAGATCTACTCGACTATCTCGCTCAGGAATTCATCAAGGCGAAATTTGACGTGCGTTCACTCATTCGACTGATCATGCATTCGCGATCCTACCAAACCGGTTCCGCAACATCCGAGCCGTCCGAGTTGCAGCTCACGAATTACGCGGTAGCTCGGGTTTCGCGATTAACGGCTGAACAGTTATTGGACGCACAGTGCCAGTTTTTGAATGTGGCTCCCGAGTTCAATGGCCACGATGCGGGCATCAGAGCAGGTCAGCTGCCCGGTGTTCACAAGATTAACCCGCGCAGACAAACGCCGACTCGCGACGACCGTTTTCTGATGGTTTTCGGCAAGCCCGAACGATTGCTGACGTGCGAATGCGAACGCGTCGACGACACGACCTTGTCACAAGTGTTCATGCTAGTAAGCGACCGAGTTGCTCAAGAGCGTCTCGGCGACGAACGAGGACGCATCCAAACATTGCTTCGAGACGGCTGCGAACCGCTTGATGTCGGGGAACAGCTTTACTGGTGGGCGCTGAGTCGACCGCCGTCGCAAGAAGAAACAGCAAAGCTGACCGAGTTGCTACGAGGTTGCGACGCGGATGGTGCGACGATCGTCTTGCAAGATCTCGCGTGGGCGTTGATGAATTCGAAAGAATTCGTGTTTCGAAATTAGGTTGGGGCAAGCAATGCATCGAACGCATGAGATTTCGCCGCTGAATCGCCGCAAGCTGTTGCAGGTTGGAGGCGCCGGTCTGTTTGGCCTGACAATGCCCAAACTGTTAGCAGCAAAGCCACCGCAACATCGCCCCAAAGCGAAGTCGGTGATCTTTCTCTTTCAGTGGGGCGGACCGAGCCAGATCGATACGTTCGACATGAAGCCCAACGCTCCAGACGGCGTTCGCAGTCCGTACAAATCGATTCAAACCAACGTGCCCGGAATTCAAATTTGCGAGCACTTCCCGAGGCTGTCACGCTATATCGATCGGATGACGATCATAAGAACGTTGACGCACACAATGAAGAATCATGCGTCGGCCGGTTACTACGCGCTCACAGGTTATGAACCACCGTCGGACGACCAACGGTTGCGAGATTCACTGGAGCTTTTTCCTGCTCCTGGAAGCATTGTTGATCACGTAGCACCAAACGACAACGGCATGCCGACGTTCGTCGCTTATCCACACACGATCCGCGACGGATCCGTAGTCCCAGGGCAGCACGCCAGCTTCTTAGGCAAAGGGCATGATCCTCTGTTTTTTAAGGAAGATCCCAACCAAGACAACTTTTCGCTGCCAGAACTCAGTTTGCCGAGTGGCATTGATGTGGATCGCCTGCAACGTCGTCGAGAGTTGCAGCGATTGATTGATCGCCAAACCAAATTGCTCGAAACGTCGCCGACCATTCAAGGGATGGACAGTTACTACGAACGAGCGTTGGGCATGCTGACCACCGATCGCGTTCGACGAGCATTCGACTTGTCGGCAGAACCTGACGTCATGCGAGAAGCGTACGGCCGTACTTCGTATGGCCAAAGCTGTCTGCTGGCCCGACGACTTGTCGAACATGGCGTGAAGTTTGTCACGGTCTATTTTTCTGCATCGATAGGCGGTCGCAGAATTAACGAAGGCGGGTGGGACACGCACGGTTTCGACAATACGCGAATGTACAAAATCGTCGATAAGTATCATTTTCCAATTACCGACCAAACGCTTCCGACGCTGTTGGGCGATCTCGATCAACGAGGACTGCTCGACGAAACGCTGGTCGT
>JAGQPC010000600.1 GCA_020426925.1 Planctomycetales bacterium
CGACGCAAAGACGCCAATCGCCGATTCCGTGGTGACTACGTACACACGATCAAAGACAACGCCAATTCCGATCGCACGAGCAAAGGCAAAAAGAAGAACAGCAAGCAATCTCGGAACAAACCTGGAAAAGGCTATCGCAAGAAGGCGTAACGACTCATGTTTAGACACCGCGCCAGACTGAGTCAACCAAGCCAGCTGTGGTCGTCATCCGTGAAAATGATTTTCTGGCGAGGTAGTTGCTGGATTTCGAACCACGAACGAAATTCGTCGGCTGACATCTCTGCTCGTTCGGATCTCCCGGACCAGAACGCGATCAAGCCAATTATGCGTTCAGGGCGTACGCGTTGTTCTCGGTACGAGACGATGCGACTGTCACCGTGTCGCTTGGCGAGTCTTTTGCCATCGCTTCCTACGACAATCGGGAGATGACAATAGTTAGGCAATGTGTCAATGTTCGCCGCTTCGTACACAAGCTTTTGCCTGGCGGTCGAGTTCAGTAAGTCGTCGCCGCGTACGACGTCGGTGATTTCTTGATCGTGATCGTCAATCACAACAGAAAATTGATAGCTTGGAGTTTGCTGTTTCGTAACCATCAAAAAGTCTCCGACTTCTTGATGTGGATTGAACGCATGTGGTCCCGAGAAGCGATCGTTGAACGAGATCGTTTTGTCGTCAGTTTTTAGACGCCAGCCCACGCCGCTGGAAACGATTGGCGAAGTGAAACTGACGGGCGTCATTGGACGGCACGTCCCTGGATAACGAATCTCGTGCGAGCCCTCGTGTGGGGCGGATTGAGACGCGGCCTGAATCTCGGTGCGAGTACACTCACACGGATAAATCAAGTTGTTGCTTAACAGACGCTGTAAATATGTCTCGTACCGTTCGACTGACTTCGATTGGTAATAGGGCCCTTCGTCCCAATCGAGTCCGAGCCAAGACAAAATGTCGATTGCCTGTTTGTCGGCTCCCTTTTTGATCCGAGGTCCATCTAAGTCGTCGATTCGCAGCACGATTCGCCAATCGTTCTGCCGCGCCAACGCCCAATTGATCAAGAACGTTCTCGCGTTGCCCAGATGCAAAGCTCCGGTCGGCGACGGCGCGAGACGAGTTTTTCGCGGAGGAGTTTGTGCCATCAGTGGGTTGTTGCCAAATCACTCTACATCGGCCACTCCAGTTGGCGCCGCGTATCCGCTCGGCGCCGTAAGTGGGCTCAGTGTTTTTGTATTCTACGTCGACCTTGGAATGCGAGTATAGCGAATGCTGAAGACATTTCTTAGCATCAAGATCGTTTTCTGGCGTTGCCCATCCAGCCAATCAAGGCGAGCGAGATCAGCAGAATTCCGGATGGCTCGGGCACGACTGTCACACCCGTGCGAATTCCTTGCTCGAAACCGCGGTCTTGAAAGGCCGTCACCAGGTCGCCAGAGTCAAAGTCTCCGCTGCCATTCCAGTCGCCTTCTTCCCAGGTCGAATTCATTTCAACGCTGTCTTCGTATTCACCCGCCGCAAATACTTGGACAAGATCTCCTGAATTGAATTCGCCATCGAGATTCGAGTCGCCGAACCAAGTGCCCATGTAGTCGTGCACATAATGACTTAGATCCTCCAAGTTTACCTCGCCCGACTTGTTGATATCGTAAGTCGGAATCAGGCTGTGCTGGCGAATCGCTTGTGCAAGAAGACCAATGTCGTCAACGTCGAAATAGCCATCCGCGCTGAAGTCGCCTCCTAGGAGGATTCTGCCGGTCCCCTCGAAGCGGCCTGTCGAGCTTATGCCTCTCGACACATTCGAGACAAAGTGTAGGTCACCGCGACCTCCAGAAAGGTTGAGCACGTCCTCAAAAAAATCCGTGCCAGAAATCCCAGTCAGTGGAATAGCTGCCCGCCACACGGAAGGAAAGCTCGATTCGGTGAAATCTGTTTCCAGCGAGAATACCGGGTTGGTGCTGCTTGCTATCAGATTCCCATCTAGGAAGAAATCAAAAAAGGTCGGCAGTGCCTCGGTGCCACCGAATAAGACAACAGCCGAATCAGAGTCTGCCGGCGAGCCTATCTGTTCGGTGATGTCCGTGAAACGACTCGCGTACGTCAGCCGCGAAGGCGTAATTCCTGCCAACGACGTAAACCCAGAAATATGTGTGGCGACTCCCGTTACGTCACCTCGCTGTAACAAGCCTTGTGGCGCAGGGTTGGTACCAGTGTGACTCCATTGGACTTCAATGACGGCGGCGTTCACTGAAGTAACGGCAAGGCCAAAAACGCAAGCGACAACGAGTTGCGTTCGGTGAAACACTGACCAGCTGATCTGCCAGACTGGTTGTTTTCGCCGGACTTGAACAAAACGTGTGACGTAAGAAGCGTACGCTGCAAGGGGAGAACGTAAAGGCATTCGGTAATTCCTGTGCTCAGTCGAGTGTGAAGTGGAATCGCTCGCAGCCAAGCCGATGGCTACGAGCAGAAATTGGAAACCACTCACTTTCTGCAGACGACGCAGAAGTGTGACCCAGAAACTGTCGGACATCAGAAAATCGTTCATTTCAGCAGAGACCTAGAAAAAATCTCCAGGCTTCCAGGCACTGGCAGTGACTCTGAGATCGCTAATTTGAGAACTCTTGCATTGGAAAATCACCACCGTATGTATTAGCAATTTCCAGTGCAACAGGAAGAAGCTGATCGCTGATCGTAGCATCTGACTTCAGCAACGAACGCAGTTCTTCCAGCGTTCCTGATTCCGCATATTGAGCCGCTACGATTTGCGTCGCCTCGTGGACAAGACGCCGCTTCGCTATGACATCCTCAGAGGGGCGCAATGTTTCCCAAAGTACTACCGTACCATCGCTTCCGGCGGTTGCCACCGTCTTCTCATCAGGGCTGGGAGAGACGCCGAGAATTCCCTGTTGCGGCGTTTGCAGATGCAAAAGTTTGACGCAAGACTCGGTATTCCAAATGCTTAGCACGCCAGAAGCATCACCAGCAAAAAGTCTGGATCCGTCGCCGCTGAATTCTAGACACAAGACAGTATCTTCGTTGTGAAGTGTCTGTTGCAGATTCCCTTGCATGTCTCGGAATTCAATCCTATCGAGACGCCCCACAGCAATTCGATCGCCATTTTGGTCATATGCCAAGCACTCACTCGAAGAGTCTGCACGTTTCTCTGGAATAGACATTGTTTCAGAATGCAAACGCTTGGATTCGCGGCGATCGATATGAGCCAGATCGACGTTCCCTAAATCGTCGATCATTGCCAGTCGGCCGGCGCCTGCAATGACCTTCAAATCCAAGATTTCATCGGCCGCATCGTGTTGCCAAACCTGACTACCTGTCGAAACGTTCCAAACTTTCAAGGAATATCCAGCGGCAACTAGCATGTTCCCGTCCACGTTGAATTTAAGACACGATGCGGTGTTGGCGTCGGGCCAATGATGGAGGAGTGTCTTTGTTTTTGTTTTCCACACTTTGACGCCCTCAGCTCCGGCCGTTGCCATCTTGTCGCCAGTCGGTGAATAGGCAACCGCACCACGTTTATCGACGGGGACACGAGTCATCCAAGTCACTTGCCCTGTCGCTGAGTCCCAGGTACGAGCAGTGCCATCCCATCCGATGGAGAGCAGCTCGCGACCGTTCGGCGAATACTGAACCGCTCTTGTGCCACCCGTGTGACCGGGCAGCGTTAGTTCTGAGCCAACCGAGTCGATGTCTCGAACGATGACACCGGCTTCGAACCTAGAGTCCGCGAGAATCAAGTGCTGATCATTCGCGGAAAAACTTGTGTGGCGAGTGTTCTTTGATTGAGGGTGGAGGAGGGTGTTGCGGGGTTTTCGCGTTGACCAATCCCATACGGTGATGTAGCGATCGCATCGCGACAGGAAATATTTGCCATCGTGACTGAAGTTTACAGTTCCAACAACGCCGTATGCGTTGCGTGATGAATACGGCATGTCATTTACTTCGTTAGCAAATTCGTCGATCTGTTGTCCCGATGACGTGTCCCAGATCTGTACCGTATGGTCGGGGCCACCAGTTAACAGCGACTGACCGTCGCCACTGATTTCCATTTCAGAAGTGACCGGACGATCTATCGACCATAGTTCTTCTTGAGTATCAACACACCAGCATGCCAGTGTAGAAGGTTGGGATAAGTTGAACTCGGACAAGAAATTGAAGTACATTCGTCGACCGTCAGGTGAGAATCTCATTTCGAAGGGCCATTGTTCTGTGGGAACGGACCAAATTTCTTCACCTGAAGTTACCTCGTGCAACGTTATGTGTCCTTGAGTACTGCCACCGCGCCACAATGCGATCGATCGTCCATCAGGAGAAAACTGAGCTGCACCAACTAGTCCTTCTGGCTCACGCAACTTCCAAAGCAACTTACCGGTGTCTACATGTAACACTCGAAAGTCGGATTGCATTGACGTGCCGATATCCGATCTAGTCAGAGGCTGATTATTCCATCGTGCCACGCCCAGAAGATCAGCGTTAGGCGAAAAGGCGACACTGCGTACTAGATGAAGTTCTCCCCGATCGTCCAACAATTCGTGTCCGGTCGAAGCGTCAACGACTCGCACCAAGCCATTGTCACCAAACGTTGCTAATTTCGAGGCGTCCGCGCTGGGAATGACCCCCATGAAATCTTGCGGAGGGCAGGGGTATTCGGCGGCAATAAAGTGTCGTAGCTGATGGTTTAGTCGATGCCATTCCCAATCGCGTCGGACTGGCGAACAAGAGTTCAGAAGTGCGAGCGACTCCGATACATTATCTCGGTCGGCAGCAGTTTGAGCGTTAATGATGTTTAAATCGTAGACTCTCTTTTCGAGCTCTTCCGCCTGTGCATTTGCGCGGGACTTTTCCTCTTCCGCCCGGTTTCTTGCTTTTTGGGCTCGATCTCGTTCGACGATTAAATCGGCTCCGGCAGCGACCGATTTTTTGTGGGCCTGACTTGCCTGAACGTACAAGAAGCCGGCCAGCACTGCCGAAACAAGAACTACTGTGAGAAAGCCACATGCCACGACAACTTGAGATCTATAGCGAGTTACGAACTTGCGAAGTCGGTAGGTCGTGGAAGGCGGCCCAGCGTCCACTGGTTCGCCGTTCAGATAACGGGTAACTTCAGCCGCCAAGTCGCTAGCAGTCAAATAGCGACGGTTCCGGTCTTTCTCCAACGTCTTCATGACGATCCAGTCGAGCTCCCCTCGCAGTTGCTGACGTAGCTTTGTTGGATCAGTCGATCGATGGCTGCTGGCAACGACGCTGGCTTTGCCCATCGTACTTACACGCGTGCTGGGTTTTTCTGGTTCTTCTTCTCGTATGATCCGCCGCATTTCATCGTATGCCGCAGTTTGCATTCGCTGTCGATCAAACGGAGTCGTTCCCGTCAGCAATTCGTACAGCAGAACGCCCAGGGAATAGATATCGCTACGTGTATCGACGTCCAGTCCACTCAGTTCCGCCTGTTCGGGACTCATGTAAAGAGGGGTGCCGACCATTTGGCCGAATGAAGTAAAGAGTGTTCGTTCGGTCAGTCGCTGTCCGGTGGCCTTTGCCACACCGAAGTCAATGATCTTAGGAACAGGCACGCCATCATGAAGCGTGACCAGGACATTGGTCGGCTTGATGTCGCGGTGGATGATTCCTTTCGTATGAGCATGCTGGACCGCGTGGCAAACGACCAAAAACAAGTACAGCCTTTCTTGCGCTTTCAATTTGTTGAGATCGCAGAATTCGGTGATGGGGATTCCTCGCACCAATTCCATGACGAAGTAAGGACGACCAGTTTCGGTCGTGCCGGCGTCGAGTACGCGTGCAATGTTGGCGTGGTCCATAATCGCCAACGCCTGTCGCTCGGCCTCAAACCGTGCAATCACGTGCTTCGAGTCCATTCCTGGCTTGATGATTTTGAGGGCAACCCTGCGCCGAACAGGGCGCTGCTGTTCGGCCATGAACACGACACCCATGCCACCTTCGCCGATTGGTTCCAGCAGCTTGTAGCGACCGACTTCGCTGCCAATACTTTCGGCGATCACCTGCGCAGGATCGATCGGTGGCAATTCATCTTCGAACACCCGCATAGCAAGTCGTACCAGCGTTGCGTCTTGCGGAAAACGCAACAGGTAATCATCAACATCGGGAACTACTTGGGCCTTCTGCAGATACTCCAATTCAATAAGTAACAGTTGGGGAAGAGCTATGGAGCGGTCAGGCACAGACAGTTCAGCCAACGCAGACTCGATGCAAGGTTCTTCACCACGTTGCCATGCATTTTCAAATTCGACGCAAATCGCATCAATTCTGGCCTGTTGCGCCGAAGTGTCTTCGTGCATGATTTCAGTAAGACCTTCGGATCATTTGTCTGTTTGACATTCAGCAAGGAGCTCTCGCATTTTATGTAACGACCGCGCTAACCGCTTGCGCGCAGTCGCCGGTTCGATGCCTAGCACCGCGGCAGACTCTTTGCTGTTCAGGCCCTCGTACAAGTGCATCAGTACGATCTCGCGATCCGCAGCCCGAAGTCGATCCAACGCATCCCGTATCTGTTCTGCTGTTTCTTTTTTGCACACGGCCTGACTAGGAGAAGTTTGATCCGCCAGGATTTGCTTGGCAACATCCAAAGAAGTCTTGTCCGGTAGTGCTTCCCGATTGACGGAACGCATGGCTGCACCAACGTGTCGCCGCTGAGCCATCATTAGGCGTTCTACGACCAGCTTTCTGAACCAGACTTTTAAGGGGAC
>JAGQPC010000601.1 GCA_020426925.1 Planctomycetales bacterium
GCTTCGGGATCTTTAGCAAGATCCACTACGCCTGTATTGGTGAGAGAGATATATATCGCAGCTCTTACTTGCTCGCAGCCGATTCGTTCACAAAACTCTTCCAGCTTGAGTTGTTCACTCCGACAACAATGTCCAGTCGCCCGTCGCCATTGATATCGGTCGTGACGACGCACTTCGCATCGCCTGGAACAATGAGCCCGCTGCGTTCAGGCCAGACGGGTTGAAAATTAGCGGCGCCGTCGTTCTCCAACAAAAGACTCGTCCCGCCATCCATGTGTCCAGTTTCGCGTTGCGGGCTGTAGTTATTCTGGACGAGATAAATGTCGCTGTCGCCGTCTCCATCGAAGTCGGTAATGACAACTCCGTTCGATGGCGCGATTTGCACGAGCCTTGGCAGTGGCTTGATTTCGAAATTACCTTTCCCGTCGTTGAGCAAGACGATCGACGCAAGCGACGTCGCTCGCATCGTGACCGAATCGTTCAAGCACGTACTGGTGTAAATCTCGGCCAAGTCGGCTTTGCCAAACGCGGAATACGTTTCAAAACGATTAGCAAGTATTGGCATCGCGCTCGTCGAGCAACTCTTGCCGCGGACCGGGTACAGCGTGTTGTGCTCATGCTCCGCTTCAACGATGTGAGGCTTGCCCGTTCCGTCGAAGTCTCCATAGTAGAGTTCCGCTGGGTGGTCGGCAGTTGCGTGATACTTGGTATTGAATCCATAGTTGGTCGCAACGAGATCCACATCGCCGTCGCCGTCGAGATCTCCAGCAGCGACTCCGTTGTACCAACCAGTTTGTTTGGCCAACGATTCCGGAGTCGCGTTCTCGAGCTTGCCTTGATCGTTGCGGAAGATTTTCACTGGGCCCCATTCGCTCGCCACGACAAGATCAATCCATTCATCGCCGTCAACATCGGCCCACACCGCGCCGGTAACGATTCCACATTCGGAAATCGGCATCGAGTCATCCACTTCGGCAAACGCTTCGCCGTCGTTTCGCAGCAGCATCGATTTATCGGCCATCGGATATTGGCCCGGAATCGTCCGGCCACCAACAAACAAATCGACGTCGCCATCGCGATCAAAATCCGCCGCAGCGGCAACGCTACCGCTGTAGCGATTTCCCGGTACGCGATCGAAGTCTCGGCTAAAGCCACCTTTGCCATCATTAATGTAAAGTCGATCTCCTAGAGTCCAATGATTCGGTTCGCATTCGACTCCACCGCTGACGACGTAGAGATCCAAATCGCCATCGCCATCCGCGTCGAAGAAAACCGATCCGACGTCTTCGTGATCTTTGTCGTTTGCAAACGCACCTACTGAGTGCTTTTTGTAGCCTTCGTCCGTATTCAGCATCAGCTGACCGACTGCGCCTTTGGCGCCCCCGAGATACAAATCGTCTCGTCCGTCGCCATTCACGTCGCCGCGCGCGATCGTCGGTCCAAGCTGCGATTGCTTCGATGGCAACAGGGGCTGGCGTTCGTAGTCGTCAAACGGGATTTCAACGTGCGCATCGGCAGCGGCAAGCGAATCCGATTCAACGAATAGCGGTTTCGATGGCTGGTGCGGCTGAACTTGTTCGCCGCCGTCCGCTTCTGTAATTCGAATCAACTGGTTTGCCGAAACGCCTGTCAGCGTTTGCACTTTTTTCGACGGCCACACGATTTCGATTCGTTCAGCAGTCGTCGCATTACTCATGCCGAAGTGAGCAGTCAGGTCGCTGGTAGAATTCCAACCTCGCGAGGCAGTGACATATCGCGTTTGCGTTGTCCCGTCGACCGTCACGCGAATAGTCGCCCCCAAGGCGTTCCGATTGCTCGTCGCTCCCACCAACTGAACACGCAGGCTATTGCCAGTAGCGGTGTTGTTGCGATAGACGTGCGCCGGAGCATCCATGTTATTGACAACGACATCCACATCGCCATCGTTGTCGAAGTCGGCAGTTGCCGCTCCAAAACTAACTCCGACCCGATCAAATCCCCACTTCGCACTGACGTCCTCGAATTCAAGGTCTCCGACATTTCGCAGCGCGACGTTTTGGTCCTTGCGAAAATCCTGCTCTCGCCAAAACCGAAAGAACTCGGGCGACCCTTCTTTGAATTTTCCACGAGCGAAATCGTTCAGATCGGAATTCGTGAACTCGCGAGTCATCCCGTTGGTGATGATCAAATCCAGTCGGCCATCGTTGTCAAAGTCTTCGAACCGAGGCGACCATGTCCAGTCGGACGCATCGGTTCCGGTCATGAATGCGGCTTCCATGAACCGGTCGGTCCCGTTGTTCACGTACAGTGCGTTACGAGAATACTGCCGAGGCTCGGCGAACTCGAGAAACCACCCAGAACTGCCCATGTCGCCCATGCCGACCTTCTGACGAAAATGGTTCGATCCAGCCATGTCGGTCGCAAGAAAGTCGAGCTTTCCGTCATTGTTGATATCGCCAACGTCAACTCCCATTGATGACCACGGAGTATGTGGAAGAGACGTTTTGGCTTTGTCGGTGAACGTACCGTCACCGTTGTTGTGGTACAGTTTGTCGGCACCCCAATAGTCGTTGGCTACGTATAGATCTGGCCAGCCGTCTTGATTGTAATCCCACCACGTTGCAGCTTGGCCGAGATCAGCGCCATCGATGCCGGCTTGCTGATCGACACGCGTGAACCTCGGTAAGCCATTGTTCGCGATTCCGTCGTTGCGGAAAAGTCGATCAAACTGCCCTGCCTCGATCTGCTTCGCTCGGTCTCCTGGCAAATACAAAAGCTGCCAGTACTCGCGCAGCTGAGGCAGCACTTCTGGCCGACCATTGACAAAGCGAACTTGAAATTTATTGTCCGGTCCAGGAGCAAGCCCAGCAGTTACGAGATATGCATCGAGATCGCCGTCGAGGTCATAGTCGGCGAACGACATCATAACGCTCGCGCCGTTGAAATCGAGCCCACACTCTTTCGCGTGTTCGCTGAACTTGCCGTTGCCCTGATTGACGTACAAACGATTGGCGCACGTGTAGCCGCAAACATAAAGATCAAGGTCGCCATCATTGTCGATATCTATAAACGACGCTCCGCCCGACCAATAATCAGCATCCTCGAGTCCAGCCGATTTTGTGACGTCTTTAAATCGCAAGTCGCCGACATTCCGATAGAGCTTGTTGCCTTTGGACGGGCGAGTCAGATAGATATCAGCCAGACCATCGCCGTCATAGTCTCCGACAGTGACGCCACCTCCCGTGTTCTGCGAATAAAAGATGCGGTCGTACTTTGCAGGCTTGTCCCATTCGATCGTGAAATCAATGCCGGTAACTTCAGGGCCCAACTGCGAAAACAGTTTGCCCTCCGATTCGTTGCTTTGCGATTTTTCAGCGTACGGCTTCACAGCTACCGACGGCTGTTGGTCGGAACTCGAAAATCCGCCGAGCGAATCCGTTTGCGTCGAATCTCGTCGGCAGCCAACAGCGAACAATACCGTCGCGACAATGGTTCCAATTCGAAGAAATAAAAAGATGCGTTGGTTCAGCATGAGGACTCTATGCAGAGAAGGCATTGTTCGGTTTCGCAGCTTGGAAGCACTCTAATTGACTTTCAGCAAGCATTCAGTTCAAGCAAATTTACGATCAGCTGAGAAAACGTGTTTTAAGAACGTCACATTTACTGGTCATTCCAGGGCGAATTAGGGCCGAGGACGTGAAATCGCTACTTTTTTCATTGAACTTATGCTTCATCAGTTTTACAATCCGCACTAACTGTTTTCGTATCGTAACCGCTTCGATCCGATGAATCTGGATACTTTGTAATCATAGGAGCTATTAAACATGAGCAAGCGTATATCGCGGATCACCGCGATCCTTTGCTTGTTAGCCTTCGTACCGACTTCGTTCGGTATCGAAACGGCTGGCGAGTTATATGTAAACCTAGACGCTGCAAACGCAACGTTAGCAGGCTGGACGAACCCTGGGACATATGGTGATTTTGAGGCCTTTGGACGTCCGCTCGTCACCGAGGATGTTACTCCTTCCGTTTATTTCGATGGCTCGTCTGCATACTTTGGCCAGACACCAGCTCCTGAAGGGCTCGTTGGGCTCGATCCCACTCGTTCCATTGAAGTCTGGGCTTACAACATTGACATCGCGGACGAGGAGACGCTTGTTTCATGGGGCAAGCGAGGCGGCCCTGACGGCACGAACATGGCGTTCAACTACGGTCGGCACGGAAACTTTGGCGCCGTCGGCCACTGGGGCGGTGATAATCCCGACATTGGTTGGATTGATAACGATTTCACCGCTGGGGCTCCTGAGGCAGGCGCATGGCATCATCTGGTCTACACCTACGACGAAGAAACTGCTCGGGTCTACTCGGACGGTGAACTTTGGAATGAAGAGGACATGACGCAGTTCGGTGGCCTCAACACACACGCAGACACAGCGATTGCAATTGCTTCGCAGTGGGAAGGGAATGGAGTTGACCTGACGCCGGCGCTCAAGGCAAACGAGATGTGGATTTCGCGTGTGCGGATTCACGACGGTGTGTTGAGCGACTCACAAATTCTCGCTAACTACAACGAAGAAAAAGGCTCGTTCAGCTTCGATCCAACTGTCCCGACAGGGCCTCCGATTAATCCGGTAGCAGTTCCTGCCGGCCCGATTCATCGATACAACTTCAACAATCCTGCCGCAGGTGATGCATCGGAAGCCACCATCGAAGACATCGTTGGTGGCGCCAATGGAATCGTGCTCGGCGAAGGCTCGTCATTCAATGGGTCAGAACTCATACTCGATGGAGGAGGCTCTGATTTCGCCGCTTACGTCGATCTTCCTAACGGCATCATGTCGCAGCATGAATCCATCACGTTCGAAGGATGGGTAACGGTCGACGGAATACAGTCATGGCAACGTGTTTTCGACTTCGGTTCCAACAACCCAGGTGGCGACGATGGTGAGCTAGAAGACGTCGGTGACGACAATGGTGGTAACACGGAAGGAATGGACTACTTCTTCTTGTCAGCCGCGCGGGGCGACAACATCAGTGACCAGCGTCTTGAGATTCGCAACGAAGACCCTGCTGGTGGCGGAATCACGACGATTGATTCGAGCGAAACAATGGACGAAGGCGACTCTTACCATTTTGTCGTTGCGTACGAAGCCGCAGAAGGTGGTGGAGGCACGATAACTTACTACCGAGATGGAAAGCAAGAAAGCCAAGGCACTACTGGCATTTCGCTCTCAGAGATCAACGACGTCAACAACTGGCTGGGACGATCCAACTGGACGAACGATGCCAACTTGCAGGGGAGTTTCGACGAGTTCCGAATTTACGACTACGCGTTGACCAATGAAAACGCAAAACAAAACTTCAACGACGGACCAAATGTGTTGACAATTGGTGGCGGTGGCGAACTCGGTGACGTCAACGGCGATGGTGTCTGCGATGCCGCTGATATCGACGCAGTAGCCGCTGCAGTTCGTGCCGGCGATACAGACGCCAAGTATGACCTGGATGGAAGTGGCACGGTTGATTCGGCCGACCATACTCATCTAGTGACTGTGCTCAAGAACACCTACATCGGCGACTCGAACCTCGACGGAGAGTTCAACAGTAGCGACTTTGTTGCAGTATTCACCGTGGGTGAGTACGAGGACGGTGTCGATGGTAATTCGACGTGGGCAGACGGTGACTGGAACGGTGACGGCGACTTCACCTCTGGTGACTTTGTAGCAGCGTTCACTGACGCGGGATACGAAAAAGGCGCAAAGCCACCCGTTGGAGTTCCTGAACCGTCAACGGCCGCATTGCTGTTGCTGGGAATCCTCTCCGCAGCGGCCACGTTCCGTCGACTTGAGAACTAGCGTCCGCTAGTCACCAAGTCTTGACAATCAACAAAAACGCGATGGCATTTGTCATCGCGTTTTTTCGTGGCATGAGCTTCCAGCCCGTGACTGATCCGAAACCTACTCACCTGCTATTTGCGTCGGATACTTCTGGCGTCGATGAGGCTCTCGGGTTGCGATCCGGTACTGTTCGGCACCATACTGGACGCGATGTTACTGAACGCAAGCAGGATGCTTACGCCACTCTGGAAACTCGCTATGCAAATCAAGCTCAAACACTTCGGGATACTGTTGGTCGCTCTTTGGATGTCAACCCAGGCCTTTGCTGCCGATCGCCCGAACTTTGTGTGGTTGATTTCGGAAGACAATTCGATTCATTATCTAAAACTGTTCGACGAACACGGAGTGGAAACTCCTCGTATCGCCGAACTCGCAAAAGATGGCTTGGTCTTCAACAACGCGTTCTCGAACGCTCCCGTTTGCAGTGTCGCACGGACAACACTGATCACTGGTTGCTACGCGCCACGAATCGGAACTCAGTTTCATCGCAGGTCAGTGCTAGTTCCACTGCCTGGAAAACTAAAGATGTTTCCGACGTATCTTCGTGACGCTGGCTATTACACGACGAACAAGCAAAAAAAAGACTACAACGCAATCGAAAATAATGGCGTTTGGGACGAGTCGTCGCGCAAGGCATCGTGGCGAAATCGAAAAGATGGTCAACCGTTCTTTCATAAGCAGAGTTTCGCGACGTCGCACGAAAGTTCTCTGCACTTCAGTCGACAAAGTATGGAACAAGACAAAACAAAAACGGATCCTGCATCCGTGTTTGTAGCTCCGTACCATCCCAACACGCCGACGTTTCGGTACACCTACGCCCGGTACCACGACCGTATCCAAGAAGTTGATCAGCAAATCGGCAGCGTAGTCGATCAACTCGAAGCTGACGGCCTGCTAGATGACACGTTCATTTTCTATTTCGGAGACCACGGCGGAGTACTTCCTCGTGGAAAAGGTTACGCGTACGAAAGCGGTCTCCACGTGCCACTGGTCGTTCGCATTCCGAAAAACTGGAAGCACCTGGTCGATTTCAAACGAGGTGACCGAGTGAATGGATTCGTCAGCTTCGTTGACTTCGGGCCGACGCTGTTGGAACTTGCCGGTATCGACCTGCCAACGGAAGTTGATGGCCGTCCATTTCTCGGCACGAGAGTGACTTCGGCCGAAGTGAATTCTCGCGACGAAGCGTTTGGTCACGCCGATCGGTTTGACGAAAAGTACGATTTGGTTCGCACTCTTCGCAAGGGAAAATACGAATACGTTCGCAACTACCAGCCGTACAACTTCGATGGCCTGCACAACAACTATCGCTACAAAATGCTCGCCTACCAAGAATTGCGATCACTCTACCAGTCGGGCGAGCTGAACGAAATCCAACGCCGGTTTTTTGAAGCTCGACCTGGCGAAGCTCTGTACGATATTGAATCTGATCCTCACGAAACGCGGAATCTAGCAACCGATCCCGCCTATGCCGAAGTTTTGTCTGACTTACGGTCGCGGCTTACAAATCGAGTCAAATCGCTACCCGACTTGAGCATGTACCCAGAAAGTGTTTTGGTTGACGAAGCATTTTCGAATCCGGTCGGATTTGGCCAAGACAAAAAATCGCAAATCGCCAAGCTCGTCGACATCGCCGATTTGAGCCTGATTCCATTCGACCAAGCTGCACGGAAGCTTGACGAAGCTTTATCGTCGTCAAATCCATGGGAGCGTTATTGGGCGTTGATCGCTTGCACGGTTCACGGCACCCAGGCCTCACCGCTCGCAAAACGCATTCGTGAAATTGTCGAACACGACGACACGCCACTCGTACGAGTCCGTGCCGCAGAGTATCTGGCGATGCATCAAAACTATCAGCCACAAAAAACGATTCTCGACGCACTCGCTAACACAAATTCTGGAGTCGAAGCTGGGCTGATTCTCAACTCGTTGGTTCTACTGCGTGACGGAAAACCGGGTTACGACTTTTCAATTTCGCTGAACCACTTCAAACCGGCAGTCCGCGAGAACGACACGGTCAAACGGCGGATGGAGTATTTAGATCGCTAGGAGCTAGGAGCTAGGAGCTAGGAGCTAGGACTGACGGGAATTGTTCGCGTATGTCTCGTCAATCGCAAACCTGCCAGTAACTCTCGCCGTCACCTCGGCAACCCGAAGAACCGTTTCGACTCACCGAACCGTTATCGCGCGCAGTCAGTCGTCAGTCGTCAGTCGTCAGTCGTCAGTCGCTCCTAGCTCCTAGCTCCTAGCTCCTAGCTCCTAGCTCCTAGCTCCTAGCTCCTAGCTCCTAGCTCCTAGCTCTTTCAAACTGCCATTGCTGAACTGGCGATAATCTCGGACACTTCCGCCCTCGCTCCTGAGATTAAACACTATCTAATTTGGTAAAGGACGGACTCTGCCAATGACGCTTCGACACATTTCGTTTTTCTTGCTCCTCGCGAGCACCAACGTCTCCTCCGCAACCACGATCGATTTCGAGACGACACCAACTGGCGAGACTCCAATCGACAATACTCTACTGACCTCCGCATACACCGTTGACGGAGTGACAGTGACGTTTTCAATCGACACAGGGAACGGGCCAACCGCTCCCGTATTTGAATTCGCCGGCGATTCAGATCCTATATCTGGGTTCGGCACGACATTGCCATCGGGGCAAACGAATGGTCCGACGGATACGGCAGCTGACGGTTTCGCAGACCGACTCGGCCAATGGTTCTTGCGTCCGGAAACCAATGCGGGCGGACAAAACTTGAAACTGTCCGTCGAATACACGTCGACGTCTGGACCGATCACGGCGGCGTCAGGAGAAATCTGGGACATCGAAGGTCGCGAGGACCCCGACAGCTACGAACAATGGGAAGTTACCGCTTTTGACGCGTCCGGAACTGTGCTCGCGGTAGAGACGAGCCCCAAGGGCACGGACATTTGGTCTCCGTTCGACGGTCGCCCGTGGAGATTTGAGTTTTCTGGTCTCAGCGACATTAGTCGAATTGAAGCCAACTACGTCGGAAACGTTCCTGCCGGAATCGCGTTCGACAACTTCACGCCAACAACCGTACCTGAACCAACATCGTTCGCGTGGGCGTGTCTGGCGGCTATGATTCTGCGACGCCGAAGAACACGTTAATCGTCGACGCTACGGAATTCGGGCCGAGCCGAATCGAGGCTCGGCAAAACAGCATCAATCGCTGTACATGTCGCACAAACTGCGTTATGGTTTCTCGCTGACACGCAACGAAACCAAAACAAAAGCACACGACAATGGACCGCTCTTCTGCCATTCTATTTGCTGTTCTGTTTACCAGCATTCTCTGCACAAAAAACGTTTCGGCGGCACATCAGCCGCCAAACATGATCGTGATATTCATCGACGACATGGGTTACGGCGATCTAGGCTGCTTCGGGTCGAAAGTGCACCGCACACCGAATGTCGATCGCATGGCGCGAGAAGGCATGATGCTGACCGATTTTTACTCGTCATGCTCCGTCTGCACGCCTTCACGAGCAAGCCTGATGACGGGCTGCTATCCGCGCAGAGTGAACATGCACGTCGATGAGAACAATCTGTGCGTGCTGTTTCCCGGAGCAAAAAAGGGACTTCATCCGAACGAAATAACCATCGCGGAAATCCTCAAACAGCAGGGATACGCCACGATGTGTATCGGAAAATGGCATCTGGGCGACCATCCCAATTTCCTGCCAACGAAGCAGGGTTTCGATCATTACTTCGGAATTCCGTACAGCAACGACATGGGCGCGAACAAGAACAACAAGCGACCGCCGTTACCGTTACTTCGTGATGAAACCGTGGTTGAAGCTCCCGTTGATCAAACAACTCTCACCGAACGCTACACAAAAGAAGCAATTAACTTCATCGAAGCGAATCGCAATCAACTCTTTTTTCTGTATCTGCCTCACACCGCGATTCACGTTCCGCTTTTTCCAGGCAAGGACTTCAAAGGCAAGTCCGCGCATGGCGTCTACGGTGATTGGGTGGAAGAAGTCGATTGGTCCACAGGCGAAATCATCAATACTCTGAAAAAGCTTGGAATCGACGATGACACGCTGGTCATTTTCACGACCGACAACGGCTCGCAGCGAGAAAAAGACGGCTGCAATCTTCCGCTACGAGGTCGCAAGGGGCGAACCGACGAAGGCGGAATGCGAGTTCCTTGTATCGCTCGCTGGCCGGGCCAAATTCCAGCGAATTCGAAATGCTCGGAGGTTACCGCAACAATTGACATTCTCCCGACACTTGCAAAACTGGCGGGTACCGGTGCTCCGCAAGACCGCGTCATCGACGGGAAAGATATCTGGCCGTTGCTTTCCGGTCAGCCAAACGCACATTCACCTCACGACGCCTATTTCTACTATCAGATGGATCAGCTGCAAGCGGTTCGCTCTGGCCCGTGGAAGTTGTTTGCGCCGATGGATTCCAAGAAACGAAACTGGGGCGATCCAGAAGGAGCTTCAGAAGCAAAGCTGTTCAATCTTGTCGATGACATTCACGAAGATCACAACATCGCTGACCAGCATCCAGCAA
>JAGQPC010000602.1 GCA_020426925.1 Planctomycetales bacterium
TCATATAGTGGCTGGTCAGCAGCACGGTAACTTTGCGTTGCTCTTGGTAAGCCTTTAGGAATCGCTGGATATTTCGCTGAGCGACGACGTCCAGCCCAATCGTTGGCTCATCGAGAAACAGCACGTCTGGCGAATGAAGCAACGCAGCGATCAGTTCCATCTTCATTCGCTCGCCTAAAGACAGCTCGCGAACGGGTTGCTTGAGCAAACGCTTGACATCCAGCAGCGTCGTCAGTTCGTCGCTAGTTCGCTGGAAGTCGGTTGGATCGATCCGATAGATTTGCTGGTGTAACCGAAATGATTCTTGGGCTGGAAGATCCCACCAGAGTTGATTTTTTTGCCCCATAACCAACGCGAAGCGGCGACGATATTCGTTTTCGCGACGCCAAGGTGTGAAACCCATGACTTGAGCGTCACCTCTAGTCGGCGAAATGACGCCAGACAAAAGTTTCAGAGTTGTTGTCTTCCCCGCGCCATTCGGGCCTAGAAACGCGACGAATTCTCCTTGATCAACCGTAAGGTCAATTCCGCGAACGGCATGAACTTCGCGGTAATCGCGTCGAAACAGGCCGGACAGCGAAGCGAACAGGCCTTCTTTCTTCTGGTAGACGCGATAAGACTTTTCCAGTTTTTTGATTTCGATCGTTGGCATTGACCGATTATAGGTGCCCACCGATTGGCCGCTAGACGGCTCTGAGCGTGACTTTGGGAGTGCCGGAACTAACGATCGTCGTTGCGATAAAACGACAGCCGACTCCGCGTCTGGGCGAATTGCCCCAGCTTGCCATTAGGTACATCAATCGCACCTGCGATTGAGATTCTCCGTGCATTCGATGTTGTGTAAGTTGGAAAACTTTCACAGCAACAATTCGCTTAATCCAATTAAAATGTGTGTTGGGGCTTTTCGAGCGTGAACGCAGACACTTCGAGGTCGTTCTATGAGTCGTCAATTTGTAGCCGCTAATTTGCTTGCGACGCTTCTGATTTTGCTGGAGAGTGCACCAGCGTCCGCGGAATTCACGAACTCGTATTCGTACACGCAAGAAAACAAGGACTCGATGGGCGGGACGGTTCCGTATTCGGATTCTGGTTCGTCAATGTCCGCGAATTTTGTTGAGGTGACGAAAACGCCAACCAATAGCACCTTGAAATTCGACGCGATTTCGAATGAGAGCTCTGATGCCGCGGCCACTTTTTCCATGGGTTCTAGAGCGGGAATCGACGCCGTCATCAATGCACCAGCCAACGCGATGCTGGAGCAATTTGAAAAACTGACGTCGCAAGCTTCAGCCGTTACGATGGTCAGCGACACGGTCGAAGTCACAGGACTTCCGAACGGAACAACCGGTTTCATACTCTTCGACTGGACGCTAACCGGTAACTCAACCTTGTCCGCCGCGGAATCTTCGGGGAACGCAGTGCTGATTAATGGGATCTCCGCTAAGACGACACTTTCCGTGACCGTCGCGCCGGAAGCACCATTTATGGAAGAGTACGAGCTGACACCAAGCGTTTTGGGACTGAACAATTCGTCGACCACCAACAGCTTCAGCGCGCCTCCCGGTTCCATCATCTTGCCGGTGGCATTTACGGCCGGCAGCACCGTTGATGTCGACTTTCTGCTCAAGACCGAAGCCTTCATGAACATTGATCCGGTTGACCCGCTCGGTTTCCAATTCGACGCCGACGTCAGTGCGCAATATGAAAGTACCGCCGTATTAAATGGCGTGCTGCTAATCGACGACGACAACAATCCACTGGTCGGCGGTGTTAGCTCCACGATCGGCAAAGGTGCGTACAACAATGTTACCGCCGTGCCGGAACCATCGCCGTTTCTGTGCGGTATTGTATTGTCGGGAATCGCAGCCATCGGCAGTTTGATACGTCGCCGAATTGCCTGAAGTTGCAGTTTCGGCGTCACGTTACTGCTCTTCTAATAGTCGCTCTAGATCACCAAACTCGACACCTGCCGATCTGGCATTACGCCATAGCTGTCGCGCCTTCAGCTCACCAAATTCTGGGACAGTCGCCATGTATGCGCCCCGAAACACGTCCGAGGACGCCGTCTGCGAGAACCGTCGGTTGGCAATCGTTAGCACCATTTCGGGCGACAATTCGTCGAATGCGTAGCCATGATTCTGACCTTGGTCGCGGATGGTGATTCCTTCTTGTCGCACAGAAACGACCATCATCCGGCGTCCATCGTGCTGAATCTCAGTGCCTTCCAGGTCCTGTAGGCTCTCGTCAAAGGCTCGCCAGAATTCGGCCACATATTGCGAAAATTCAGCGATTCGCTCCACCTGAGCGAACTCAGATTCGGAGTTCGCCATGTTCCTCGCGGCGATAAGCGAATGCTCTGCCAGGCTGAACTGTTTCGAATCAGTGGCGCGGCGAGCAGATTGCAGCAGCTCGTCGAACCGAACTCGGTCGTCGCCTACCAGTCCGGCGCTGTCATCTTGAGCAATTTCAGAAATCGCCGCTTCATCGGCTTGAGCGTTTTCCGTTACCGTATCGCTCGCAATTGATTTGGCCGCTCGCGTTTCGACATCCGTGCTTTGCACTTGTGCGTCCGGTTGACCAGTAAGATTACGTGATTGTGGAAGTGATTGTTGCGGATGCTCGCTCGCCTGCGTTTGACTTTTTCCTTCCCCGCCGGAGGGCGTTCTTTTTCGCATGCTGTTGACGAATACCAAGACTCCCAACAAAACGACAAGGCACGTGACAGTGAGGATTGGTCCCGTGCGATTTCGTCGACGCAGTGAATTCGCGTGACGGCGGCGACTTGCGATGCTTGTTCGCGTGCGGTCAGGTTCGTGGGGAGCTGGTGAGTTCATTGAGACACTGTTGGGGGCAGGTTGGTCCTTCGGATGAGTATTCATGTTAAGGAGCACGTACATGAATTAGGTTCAGTCGAGCAGCATTCTAACTGCGAAGGACCGGGGCGTGATTCAGCTATTTTACCTGATTGAATTTCTTTAGAAATTCTCTGCCTTACTTGTGGACAACCGCCGTGTAGCGGTTATCCTGAGTGGCTGTGTTGGGGAAAGGACCCTGACAGTAACGATCACGCGAGGTTTTTGTTCCAATGAATTGTTGATCAGCTAGGACGCTGATACTTACATGCGATTGGCCGATGGGAGGAACGCTACTGCGTCGAACCAGTGTTTGAGAAATCAAATGACTGCCTTAAATGCAGTGGAACGTTTCGTTCTACAACCTGTTTTTTCTAGGCCCAAATGAGTCTCGTGGCGTCACGCCAGCAACACACCGTTCGATGTCGTGTTCTTCTTTTTGCACTCCTTTGCGAAAACATTTTGACCCAGTTGTTGTTGTATTTCAGCTTGAGGGGACGACTCATGAGATGTACTTTTGTTGTTCGATTTTTGGCGGTGGCCTTGGTTGCTTGTGCAACCACAGCGAACGCCGGAATCATCACGGGGGTCAATGTTATTGATTCCTCCGTTGCCCAGGAAGATTTTGCGATCTTAACGGCCGAAGAAGGCGTTAACGTTTACGCAGATCGCAGCCCGGGCCACCGGCTGGTTAACATTCCAGCCGAATTCGAAGGCGATGCCCAAGTGATCCGTACGTCTAACAGTGACAAGACGCGAGATTCCTTCCAACTGGAAGTGACAACTGGGCAACTCGGCTTGATCTACGTTGGTCTCGACTCTCGTCATGGCGACTTACAGCCGCTCTCTTGGATGCAAGATACGGGCATGACTGGTCTTCCAACCGTGTTCTTTAACACTGGTCGAACGATCGACATTGACGAAGGCTCAACCGCTGAAAATGCCGGTGACAGCATTGACAACACGTTTGACCTGTGGGCAACCATTGCACCGGCTGGAACGTACAACTTCTTCAACCAAAACTTCGGTGGTGGATCGAACAACTACATCATCATGGCAGACAACAAATTGCTCCTTCCAGAGCCAGGCACAGCATCGCTGATCGGTGTTGGCTTGATTGGTCTGCTCGGTTTCCGACGTCGTCGTTAATCGACTCTTCAATAATTTGAACAACTAACGAAATAGGTCGCCTCGAGCGGCCTATTTTTTTTGCGCGCCGGTGAAGTTGCGATTGTGTCGGCTGAGTGTCACGATTTCCGAAACGGTTAACATCATAACTCGTTACTTTATGGTGGGGACCTAATACAATGAAACTATCGCTGACGATTCACCTCTGATTTGACGACTTGAAAATGCCACGCAGAAGCAGCCGGATTAATAAAAGGCGTTGCGGAATTGAGTATCTGGAAACAAGAACGCTCCTGGACGCAAGTCCTGTTGTTTCCGAAGTTCTGAACTTTGCTAAACCGCCCACTGTCGATGAACTTCTGTTGGCGCCAGATACCGTCGCGGATGACTATGACTATCTAGAGTTGTGGAATCCATCCGAGACGGAAAGCATCGATCTGTCGTCTTGGACGCTTGGTGGTTCGGCCCAAGCAACAATCACAGCAGCAACGCTTGCCCCTGATTCTTATGGCGTGATCGTTGCGAACTCAGACGCGTTTGTCGGAAGGTATGGCGAGTCAGTCACGATTCTCGGTGTCTTCTCTACAGGACAGCTTCCTGACGAAGGAGTGAATGTAACGCTCAGCAACGCGACGAACGATGTGGTTATCGACTTCTCAATTTCTGAAGGCGGACTGTGGCAAACACGAAACCAGATCGCTGGTGTTGGGTTGGAGCCAGCAGGCGAATCAAACGCCGCGCTGTCAAAGCCGCTCGCTTGGAAAACGGCTGCTCAGATCAATGGAACGCCAGGTCAGCCATCGAACGCGACGAATGGCATTTGGATTAACGAAGTGCGTGCGGCTGCAGGCGGCTCGATCGAGCTGTTTAACTCTTCCGAATCGGCCGTGGACATCAGCGGATGGTTCCTCAGCAATGACGGTGATGCTTTGGAAAAGTATTCCGTTCCCGCCGAGTCGATCGTTGGGCCAGGCGACTACTTTGTCGTTACGGAAAACGACGTAAACCCAACGCCCGAGACACCGCTACCCCAGCATTTTTCGTTCGACGTTGCGGAGCCCGCGAAACTGTGGCTGACTCGAAGCGACAGTGCGGGATCATCTGTTGAAGACATTGCAGAGTTCTATCCGATGTCAGACGGCGAGTCGTTTGGTCGAGTTGATCAGGGCCTGCCGTTTGCTCCGCTGGTGAGTCCGACTATCGGCGAAGCAAATAGTGAAATTCGCACGGGCCCGATAATTATCCACGAATTCAGCTTTCATCCAAATGAGCCGACTGCATCTGATCTTGAAATCGAGCCTTCACTGACGCGCGAAGATTTAGAGTTTGTCGAGTTATTCAATCGTTCGGACGCTGCAGTCGATCTGTCCGACTGGACTTTGAACGGAGACATAACCGGTACGTTTGCTGACGGGACAATTATTGAACCGCATGAATCGGTGTTGCTCACATCATTTGCGTTTGGCGATTCTGAAAATGAAAACCGCTCGGACGCGTTTCAAAATCACTATGCGTTAGGTGAGACAGCCCTCCACATCGTCGGAAACTATGCCGGATCTTTGCCTGACTCGTACGGCAGTTTCCAGTTGCTGCGAACCGAGACCATCACCGAGGAGGGCGAAGAACCTGTATCGACAACCTACCTGGTGGACTTCGTCGCCTACGACGACCTAGTGCTTGCTGAGGCGGCTGGCTTGGGATCGTCGGCAGCAAGAAAAGGAGTCACCGTCTGGGGACTTCGTGACGACGCTTGGGATTCGGACGAACCATCACCCGGAAGTGTGCCACATTCAGGCGTCGTCATCACTGAAGTGCATGTCACCAGCGAAGGCGGAGCCGTTGAGCTATACAACCAATCAGACGTCAACGTTGACTTGAGCGGATGGTTTGTCAGTGACAATGTCGGAGATTTGCAGAAGTATCAACTGGCCGAAGATACAATTCTTGCTTCAGGTGAGTTCCTCGTGTTGCAAGAATCGGATTTTAATCCGACTCCGGAAACACCTTTGCCGACTCACTTTTCATTGTCGGCAGCAGGTCACGCGGCGATTCTGTTGACGCGATACGATGCCGACGTGGCATTTGTGGAAGACGCCACGACTTATTACTCGATGCCCGAATCGGAGTCATTTGCGCGAGTAAGTGATATTGCACCGCTGGCGCCTATGTCGACTCCATCAATCGGAACAGCAAACGTTGACGATTTCCGGATCGGGCCGGTCGTCATCGGCGAAGTGCAATTCCATCCCGACGAACCTTCCGCTGCGGACCTGGAAATCGAACCAACGTTAACTCGCGAAGACCTGGAATTTGTTGAACTGTATAACTCGTCCCCGGCGTTGCAGGACTTAGAGAACTGGCGCATCGAGGGCGACATGGAAGTTACATTTGCGGCCGAGATAACGCTTGCTCCCGAGGAGGCCGGACTCCTGCTGCCTTTCGATGTTGATGCTCCAGAAAACGCCACGAAAGTTGCAGCGTTCGAGCAACATTACTCGATCGTGCTCAGCGAGCTCAAAGTCTTGGGCACATTTGTCGGCAGTTTGCCAGACGCGCCAAGCGAGTTGCGATTAATTCGTCGAATCGAACAGCCGGTTGAAGAAGGTGAAGACCCGGTTGTCGACTTCTTCATCGAAGACCAGATTCTGTATCAGCCGGAGAATTGGCCCGCGGCGGACGGGACCGGGAACGCGATTGCGCGCGTGAGTATTGACGAAGTGGGCACAACGGTTTCGGCCTGGGCGGAAGAATCCCCAACTCCGGGAACGAGTTCGCTGGTTCCTAGAGAACTGCTGCCGGATCTGATGTTGTGGGACGACCCGCTCGTTGGGGTCAATTACTTGGAGTACTTTGAGCCACATTCGAAGACGGGTCGCCTGCTGATGCGATTCGCAACCGGAGTTGTCAATGCCGGCGAAGGACCGTTGATTATTGAGGGAGCCGATGTTGTTCAAGGCAGGCAGCAGGTAGAGCAAATTGTGCAGCGAGACGATGGCTCGCTAGTACGCGGTGATGCTGGAGAGTTCGTCTACCATCCATTGCATGGCCACATACACTTTGATGGTTACGCGATCTACAACCTTCGAGTTGTGCTGCCAAATGGAGGTGTCGGTCCGCTGGTCGCAACCAGCGACAAAGTTAGTTTCTGCCTGCTCGATTACACGGCATACGATTTGAGCCTACCGAACGCGCCGCCAATACCTGAGTTTGGAGAATGCGACGTAAACATCCAAGGGATTTCGGTGGGTTGGTTAGATGTCTACACTGCAAATCTGCCAGATCAGTGGATCGACGTAGAAGGTGTACCTCCTGGTGAATATTGGTTCGAAACGGTCGTTGATCCGTTTAATCTGATTCGAGAATCGGATGAATCGAACAATACTATCGCCTCGCGAGTGATCATTGGCGTTCCTGAATATGAGCCAGACCACATCGATGCAAGCGTGAATCCGAAGACATCGCTTGGCGTCGGCGACAAGGTGCTCGAAGACTTGTCGATTCACGAGCCGGGAGACATTGACACGTTCAGGTGGTTGGCCGCCGACGACGGTGTTCTGAATGTCGACATGGAGTACGACGAAGAACTCGGACCAATTGATCTCTACGTGGCAACCGGTGGCAAGATTGTCGGTGAGTTATCCGTTGACGAAACAGGACAGCACGTGGTTGCTGATGTCGTTCGCGGCGAATCGTACCGTATCGTTGTGAAGAGTCTTCACGGGTACACCAATCCGAATTATCGCCTTTCGATAGATGGCCCCGATGTTGCGGCTGACTTTCTGGAATCGAACGACGATCTCGAGACGGCTGCGTATCTCGGCACCGGCGACAAAATCATCACTGACTTGACGATTCACACTCCAGGCGGTTCTGACTTCTACGCTTGGTCTGCAACCGAAACCGGCGTGTTGCATATTGACGTTCAATTCAATACGCGTGAAGGCCAGCTGAACTTGAACGCGTTCGATATCGCGGCCGCCCACATTACGGAAGGGATTGTCGGCCAGTCACCGCTTGTGATGGAGTTCAACGTCGAAGCCGGTCATATCTATCTGTTCGAAGTTTATGCCGACGAACACGATTTCTCGAATGGCTATGAACTGCATTTAGATTTTTTAGAAGTTGTGCCCGATGCGTACGAGCCAAACGATCACAATTTCACTCCGGTCGACATCGGCAGCGGTCCGATGGAGCTTACCGACCTCAATATTCACGTACCGTTCAATCGCGACTTTTATCGCTGGTCCCCAACGACAAACGGTCCAATCGACGTTACGTTGGACTTTGACCACGAATCGGTCGACTTAGACCTAATCACGTGGGTGAACGGGGAATCAGTTTACTTTTGGACTGGCACGGAAGGGATTGAATCAGGAACCATCGACGTGACTGTCGGTAAGGTTTACTTCTTTGAGGTCGTCAGCAAACGCGGTGCCACGATTCCGAATTACTCACTGTTGATTCAATCGCACGAAACGCCTCGCGTTGCCTCGGTTGAAGTCGGCGGTACCACGTGGGCGGAAGGTACTCGAACGCTCTATTTCGGTAATGAGGAAGAGCGCCAATCACCGTCGGCGCCGTGGTCACTGGTCGACACGATTCAGGTCGGATTCACGCAAGATGTGACCATTAGCGAGGCCGACTGGCAGCTAACCAACGGTGAAGACGTGCCGTTTGAATCGGTCGAATTCTCCTACGCCGCAGATTCGAAGACTGCCACGTGGAAACTTCCCGCGCCAGTTGACGCCGACACGATTCATTTGAGAATCGCCGATACCGTAACGGCTGTTGGCAAAGCGTTAGACGGCGAATGGAGTTTTGAATCGGATCTTCCGTCAGGCGACGGAACCCCCGGTGGTGATTTCGAACTGACGTTCGATGTGCTTGTCGGCGATTATAACGCAGACGGAATCGTCAGTGTGGAAGACCTCGATCAGGTCTCTGCCGGAGTGCGAGAAAACGATCCGTTCGTCGATGCCAACGGCGACGGAATCGCGAATAAGGATGACCGCCAGTTCATGCTCGATTTGCTCGGCATTCGTGCCGGCGATGCGGACCTGGACGGCCTGTTCATTTCGACCGATCTCATCATCGTATTCCAGGCAAACGAGTACGAAGACGGCATTCCACTGAACTCGACGTGGAGCGAAGGCGATTGGAACGGCGATGGCCAGTTCACCAGTGGCGACTTTGTGACCGCATTTGGAGGTGCTGGCTACGAAAAAGGCCCAAGAGCCGGCGGGCTGATGGTCGTACCTGAACCAAGTGGAACATTATGGTTCGCCCTTATCAGCTGCTGCATCGTATTGCTAAAACGCCACCGCTAGTTGCTGGGATACTCGCCATTCTAATTTACGGCTATCGGACACGCGGGAGACCAAAGCTTCCGCTAACTCCGATGCCTGCAATTTGGTGCTGCTAATGACCATACTGCCCGTCGACGTACCGAAGGGTGGCTGCTGGTCGAGCGAAAGCGAGCCCCCAGCGAACCTGTAAAACACAGTTGCTCGTTCCATTCGTAGCGTGCGTGCAACGCACGATCTGTCTGCCTTGTCTTTGCAGCCTTGAATTCTCGGAACGACATCTACGCAACTTCAGCAAACTCCGGCGTGTCGATACAAACTTGCGGAGCCACCGGCGAATCGCCGGCTCCGTTCTCCCACAAGACATCCAGCGGACTAACGACTGGCTCGTCTGGTAGAGCTAAAACGTGCGTGTAAATCATCGTCGTGCTAACGTCGCTGTGGCCCAGCAGTTCTTGAGCTGTGCGGATGTCGGTTCCATCGATCAACAGATGAGTCGCAATGAGACGTGATCGGCTTGTGAACGCCCGACCGTTTTACGGCTTCGCTTATTTGCAAAGCGCCAAGTTCGTTCGTAGTCTCGCCTTTAGACGGTAATTCCTCCGTCGATCCGGGCCGCCTAAAGGTGGGCCTACGAACTCGTTACGCAAGGTAGCCCCGGAGCGTGTTCCTGGGTTCACCAAGGCGTTCGCGTGAATGGTGACGATGAAACTTGTCTGAAATCGGATCGCTCGAAAGCTTGTGCGACGCAAACACAAACTGTCACTTGAATTCGCGATGAGCGTTCGGATACCTCGAACGCATTTCAGTTTGCACACTCCAAAACTTCAACTTTACCCTCCCACGGGAGGGTCAAAAACGAGCTGGCGAGTTTTTGGGGAGGGGCGACTTGCAGGAAACGGCTCCTACAAAATCAACGCTCAACCGCATGCAAAACAACGGCCCTCTCCGCCGCTACGCGACGACTCTCCCAAAGGGAGAGTGAAGTAAGCCGCGCAAAACTGTGGCACACCTCGTACCAGCATGAACCGCTTCACCCATTTCACGTACGTTTTTCGGTGTTGTAGCTTTTGCCGTGACGCCGCAACGTCCTTCGCAGTTCTTGAATCACGTCGAGTTCATTCGGATCGATGCGGCCGATCGCTTCTTCGATGTCGACTCCGTCATGTTGGCTTCGTTCATTGGCAGCTCGTGCTTGCAACGCCGCTCGCAGATGCTCCAGCCGAGGATGCTGCGACCGGAGCACTTTATTTCGATAGACGATCAGTCCCTTCACGATCATCAGCCGCTTCCACACCGGAACACCGACCTTCACCTTCGAGCGCAGAAACGCGATGACATTGTCTTCGTCGAAGTTCCAAACGGCCGGATCTTTCACGCTGTGAAATCGAGCCAACTGCTGCAGCCAAACCCGCCCCCCCACTCTTCCGGAGTCTTTTTTTGTTCGCCTTGGCTGCCGCTCGCACGCTGCAATGAATCGTTCATTGTTGCCCTTTGCCGAGAGTTCCATCATCCGACGATTAGGTATACGCATGTTCATTTTCAAGCTTGGCAAATATCCGGGGTGGAATCAACCCCCTGAAATAATTGCAGCGAGATGAGAAAGTGGCTACCATCCGGGATAGGTGCTTATCCGAGTGTCTGGATAAGTCGACAAATCAATCGGGATAAGTCCCGAAAACCGCTACTTACCCGGTCGCGTTCGGGGATAAGTAGATAGTTCGTCGGATGATAGTGTCTGAACCAGCCTGATGCCCAAATGAGCGTTTCACCGTACGACCCACCACGTCCTGATGAAGGTATCGCTCGGAGTGCTTCATCGCTGATGGCGTACACCGCTCTAACTTTCGTGGTTGCCGTAGCGTCGCCACTATCACGGTGGATCGATCCCAAATGCGACTGGAATTTGTGCCTGGCAACAGTCTTTCTGGTTGCTCTTCTAGGAAGAGTGGCTGGTTGGTCGCTTCATTGGCCAGCAGGGCACATCGGACGGCACGCAGTGGCATTCTTCGTCGGTACAATGTGCGCTTCAGTTACACTCATCTGGATACAATATTTCTACCACAACGATGATTTCGTGCGTGACTTTCGCGACGGTGTTGCGGCAATGTCGTTGATATACGGTATTGGGATCGGAGCTGTCGCCGAATTTGTTGCGTCGGTTGCGTGGACATTTCGCCCGACTGCGAATCCCCGCGAGCGATCGGAATCGCAATGAACTCGACGAATCGGGTAGCCGCGGCCAT
>JAGQPC010000603.1 GCA_020426925.1 Planctomycetales bacterium
TCGGCTGGACCGCACGATAGCGAATATCTGTTCCGTCGGTTTGACGATCTAATCGCAGCAACGACTGTATAGCGAGGACTGCAGATTTTCAGATTGCAAAGCAAATGGCGTGCGACGGAGAGGTTGCCATCGCACGCCGTGAACGTAAGTCATGTCGGAGGAATTCTACTTTCGACGGAAACAAGACAGGGTGATTAGGCCACAGATCAGCAATACGATCGATCCAGGTTCTGGAACGGCTGCCGCGTTTGGTCCGCCTGGGCGAGCTCCTTTTTCATAACCGCCAGCACTGAATGCGGCAACGAAGTCGGGCGTACCAAAATCTCCGTCTCCATTCCAGTCACCGGTCGCCCAACTTGAATTACCCGGAGTCGTATCTTCATATTGCCCGGCAGTGAACACAGTGACAAAGTCACGCGTTCCAAACTCGCCGTCCAAGTCGGAATCCCCGAAGTACGTGTTCTTGATTACTTCGACCCACATTGTGCGATCGGCCTGATCCACGGCTCCATCGCCATTGACATCAAATTCCGAAGGATTGTTTCCAGCTTGTACGGCCGCAGTCAACGCGTCGATATCAGCTGCGTCAAGCACACCGTTGCCGTCAAAGTCGCCATTGGGAGCTGTCATTTGTGCGGCCAGCCCTGCAAGCGAAATACGCCCGACCAAAAAGTCCGAACTATCAAGCGTTGTGTTGGCACCTTGAATCGCCAAAACGTTGTTGTCGCCGATGTTCAGCAAATCAGGATAATCGGCCAGGCTGATTGTAAAAACGGGTGCTGGGCTTCCGTCAGCATTGGTCGACTCATGGCTGGTACCCAAAACGTCGAATGGAGCAACCGATCCAACTTCGCCATCAATGCCTGCACGAACAACTTCAGTGCCGTTGATGTAGGCGATGAACGAATCATCGTAATCGACAGTCAAACTCAGCTCACCAATCTCGTCTACGCTGGCGACAGAAAACTGCTTGCGCAAGTACACGGTTGAGTAGATGTCTTGCATGCCCTCTAGCTGCGTGTTCACGTAGGGAGTGACTCCGCCATCACCGGCTTCGTAGCCGAATCCATCTTGACCATCGAACCAACCACGGCCCGCGTCAAACTCTACTGTCGTCCAGTCCAACGTTCCATCAGATGGTTCCTCTTCACCGCTGAAGTACCGCCAGCCATCTGAGAATTCGGTGACAAACGGTCGATAGATGTAACCGTCACTCAAGTTCAGGCTGAACCCCATGTCGTTCGATCGATCCGAGCTTTGGTGGACAGCGACCGCCAACACGTGACTGCCGGCAGTAAGTCCCTGGCCGACCAAAACTGGAAAGCGAGCGTACTCGCTTTCGGAACCGGCACGGACTGCTAAATCTGTATACGTTGTGGGACTTCCAGGATTAACAGTTCCATTGTCATTTATGCAACAATTCACGCTGAGGATCTCTTTACCATCGAGATACACGCGTGCGCCATCATCGGCGAGCAGATCGATTGCTAGATCAGTTGCAGCTGCCGCAGTTGTAAACTCGTGCCGGAAGTACGCCGTGTTTCGCTCTCCAGACTCTGGAAGGTCCAGGAACGTGCCCGCGTCGCGAATGTAATTTCGGCTGGTCGACGTAAACGCAGAGATACCGGGAGAATCAGCGGTGCCGCGAACGAATGGACCTGCAGACGGGCCACCCCACGATGAATCGTCATAACCTGCAGTAAACCAAGTGGAATCAAAATTACCCTTACTTGGACTGTCGGCAGTCGTTTGCGGATTCAGATAACTCCAGTTCGAACCAATCGGAACAATGTCGGCGGCGAAAACCCAACTCGAAAACAGCGACACCAGCGCGACGCACGCGCCCAACCTGAATACTCTCATCTCAATCTCCCTAGAAGAACAACAATAGGACTCTTGCATCGCTTCGTGTATTTCAGCGGTCCGATGACAAGTGACGAGCGCCGACAACCTAAAACATCCAGGCCGCTAGGTCAATCATTTTTCTTTTGTTCTAGATTTGATTAGATCGCCAGTCTGGGCAAAGAGACTCTGTCTGGCATCGACGCTCGACAAGACCTAAAATCCTGTGTTCCAGCTAGCATTTGCGTCGTGAGAGGGTAAGCATCTTGCTTGTTGCTGGTTTCGCGATTCCTCAGTAGCTACGTTGAAGGTGGGCAATAGGACCAGCCAATCAAAACGGCGGCATTTCATTGCCTTCTGGGACGGCTTGGCGGCCGCCCAGGCATCGCTATCGCGTCAAATCGTCGAAGCTTCGAGGCCTTTGCGGGCGGGATTTCGGATCTGGCCGATCGAACCGCTTGATGTCACTTTTCGTTCCGTCCGTGAAATGGACTTGCACGACGACATAACCGACGTCGTCGAACGATACCGGAATTCGATAGTTTTGGTTTCCGGCTTCTGGATCTACCAGGCGAAGCTCTTGATCTGGCTCGTCGACGTTGATTCCAAAGTGAACTTCGCGAATGATGCGGTCGAACGCCGCGAACAATTGCATGTCCAAGTACTGCTTTCTTCCGCGATCAATGAATTTGACCCACATCAATGAAGCCAATTCGATTTGATTCCGCATGTCGCGTTCGACCGCTTCGTCGCCGAGTTCGACAACGAACGGACCACGCTTTTGGTTCCGTACATCTTCGTACTCGATTTCGATCAATTGCGGGGTCGTGTCCCGAGGCAATCGAATGATCGAATTCGGCGCTCGTTTTCCTGTTGCCGGATTTAGCATGGCCAAGTAGCCGGTCGATTTGAATTGGCCTGACTTGTCCAATCGATATTCGATACTCAGTGTCGGCTCAGCGATACTCACCATCAGCGACGTTACGCCGACCGATCGAATCAGCTGAACGTTGACTGGGTTCTCCAACACGGACTCGTCGAGGTCCCGAAGTTGTACCCACCGTTGTTCGGTGTCCGCCAATACTTCAGTTGCGATTGCGGGGTCCAAGTAGTACTGCGAGATTCGTTCGTTTTCCGCCAACTCGCGAAAGGCCTTCAGCCACTTGCGTTCGTTCGCTTTGTCGCCAAGACCAGCTCGTCCAACGACATCGGCCGAATGGTCGCGACTTAGTTCAAACGCCGCTAACGGAAACCGAGCCTCCACAAGCTCTTCAAGGATTTCTGTTCTGAGATTGTAGTCGTCTTGAACGCAGGCATACGCAAACCGCCGGACAGGATGGTTCGAGTCGCCCGGCATGTTGTCGTACGCTTCCTTCACAGCGTTCTTGTCTAGCTGCCCCGTCAACAGTGCTTGGTAACTTTCATGCACGTCCACAAAGTCGCCGCCCATCTCGAAAATGGAAAGGTACATCTCGCGGGCGGCGTTAAAGTTCCCTTGTCGCTGATACACCTGCGCGTTGTGATACAACTCGGCGACCGTCTTCGGCTCATTGACCAAATCTCCAGAACGAGCCGCCATTCTGAAAGCGTCGCGCAGTCCTTCGAGCGTATCAGCGATTCTTTCCGTGTTCTTGTCGATCTTGTCGGTCGATTCAACAACTTTGGTGGAATTCTCCGCAATCGTTTCCGTCGATTCTGCGATCATTTGCAGCTCCACAGTGGCTTGAGCTGGCGGAGAATTCAATGGGACGTCCGAAGGAGCAGGCTCACTCGACGTTAGTTGCGAGTCGGGCGAATGCGGCGTCTTCACGATCGCAACGGGCAATGTCGCGTTTGAATCTCCCTTTTCTTCAGGTTTGCCAACCTTGACCAAATCTCCTTCAGGATCGTTCGAGGACGGAGCTAATGAAGCCAACGCAAACAGTCCAACGACACCGGCGCATCCGGCTGCGACTGTCCATTTGAGTACGGATTTACTTTTTGCCGGACTCGCAAGCGCACCATTGTCCCGTGCTTCTTGATAACGCCCGATGGCGGTGCTGCCAGAACTCGCGGCATGAGCCAAGTGTAGCAGAGACTCTCGATCCGCCCATTCACTGAGTGCTTCTGCGACGTCTTGCGGATCTTGAATCCTGTCGTCAGCCTTCTTTTCCATGAGACGATGAACAAGATTCGCGAGCCCTTGCGGAACATTGCTCGCGACATCGGACAAGTTGGGCGGCTCGTTCTTCACGTGTGCCATCAGCTTCGACATCTGTGTTCCGTACTCTTCGCCATAAAAAGGCGGGCGCCCAGCCAACAGCGTGTAGAGGGTGCAACCCAGGCTGTAGATGTCGGCGCGGATGTCGACTTGATTGGAGCTTTCGATTTGCTCCGGGGCCATGTAGTCTGGCGTGCCGATCATCGACCCGATCGAAGTTTGACTACTGTCTGCGTTTTCGTCTCTTCGCAGCCGCACGATTCCCAAATCGAGTATTTTGACCGTGCCAGTTTCGGTAATAAGTAGATTGGACGGCTTGATATCGCGGTGCACCAGTTGGTTTTCGGAAATGTGCTTTAGCCCCAACGCGGTCTGCCGAGCGATCTCGCATGCGCTTCCGATGTCAAATCGTTTGACATCCTTCATCACTTCATTGACGTCTCGGCCATTGATTAGCTCCATCGAAATATAATGCGTGCCGTCGAATTCTCCAGCGTCATGGGCACGAACGATGTTTTCGTGATCGAGCCGCCCAATCGCTTCCATCTCACGCTGAAAACGCGATAGTCGCGCTGGGACGTCAGTAAACTCGGTTGGCAAGATCTTCAATGCAACTCGTCGACGCAGCTTTGTATGTTCGGCTTGATACACGGCTCCCATCGCACCGCGACCTATTTCATTGATCAGGCGATACGGTCCAAGCTCATCACCCGCACCAACAGGTGGCTTTACCTCGAACAATGCAGTCGAATCCAATTCGGCAGATGACAAACCGCTCGCGACGTTAGTGTCGAGCGTTTGCGTGTGGTCCAAAGCCAAGTCGTTGTTTGCAGAATTGGTCATGTGTCATCGCCCATTCATATGGATTGAACAGAATTGTCGCGTTCACAAATATGCAATGCGGACAACCGACAGGTTGGACAATCAGTATCAATTGATTCGAGCGACGACATGGCTGTGACGGTCGGCACCGTTGTTGGGCTGACCACAAGTTTTGGACGTTGGTATAAGGCAACGTGTTGCCGATGTGAAACGCACGGTCACCTTTTTGACCGTAAACAACCGACTAACGTCATTCGAGTGGAGCTGGTCAATCGTTAGTGATTACGATCAGAAAAGGCGGCGAACCGATGCGTTGCACAACGCGTAACGTCAATTCCCGCATTCAGCGTCACAAAGACACAGATTCAGTCATCACTCGGAGCTGACACTTATGATCACATGGCTAAAGTCGCTGGATCGAATTCTTCGCGGCGAGGCAACTCGGCCCGACGCGATCAAGGACGGGAACATCGATTCTCAATGCACGGGGCTGGCCGTATTGGTTGTCGTTTTGGCGATGATCTACGGAGCTTGCATGGGTTCGTTTTCTCTGTTTAAGGAACTATCGCCGAACATCCCCGCATCCGATCGGTGGCTTCAAATCCTGGCATCGACGATCAAAGTTCCGGCGTTATTTGTGCTGACGTTAGTCGTAACGTTTCCATCACTGTATGTCTTCAATGCGTTGGTAGGGTCAAAGCTAAACCTCCTGGCGATGCTGAAGCTGTTGGTCGCTTCGTTGGCAGTAAACTTGGCGGTGCTCGCGTCCCTTGGCCCGATTACGGCTTTCTTTTCCGTAAGCACGGCAAGTTACGCGTTCATGCAAGTTTTCAACGTTGCGATGTTCACGATAGCAGGAACGCTAGGTCTGCAGTTTCTCAATCAGACGTTAAATCGAATGTCCGCGGCATCGACATCGTCGCCAATAGCCGTTGAGCCACTTGCGGCCGCAGTCGCGCACGACGAACCCGTCGCCGGGTCCGACGAAGCTCCGGCAGAGTCGTCTGGTACGGACAGATTGGAACAGATGAGCACGCGGCTCCCAGCCATCAGCGCGATCGACCGAACCGAAGAACACATGTTAAGCGGTCACGTTCGCGCCGTTTTCCGAATATGGGTGATCGCGTTTTGTCTTGTTGGGGCACAAATGGGTTGGGTGTTACGTCCATTCATTGGGAATCCGAACATGAGATTTACGTGGTTTCGCGCACGTGAATCGAACTTCTTTCAGGCCATCTTGTCGATATTGACCGAGCTGATCTTCGGATAGAAGAGTTACCGCGCCGTGACACAACTGTTTCTCCGAGCCGACGATGTGCTCCGGCGCCGCCGCTGGACGACCGACGAAGACAAACCATGGTCGTCCTTTGTGACGCTTATTCGGATGATCGTCTTCTTTGGGTTCATCTACGGTGCGACGATGGGAAGTTACGAGCTAACTTCTATTTTTCGGTTGAAACAATCGTTTTATTCCGCAGTCAAAGTGCCTCTATTACTGGCCGTCACGTTCGGCATTAGCCTGCCAAGCTTTTATGTGATCAACATGCTTCTTGGTTTGTCGGACGATTTTCGAGCCGCCGTTCGGGCGCTCATCGCGACGCAAGCAGGAATCGCAATCGTGCTCGCGTCGCTGGCGCCTGTGACGGCCCTGTGGTACTTTTCGACAACTCGCTACGACACCGCCATTGTGTTCAACGCCGCGATGTTCGCGATTGCCAGCGTTTCCGGTCAGTGGTTGATGCGACGCTATTACGCTCCATTGATTGAAACAAATCCTCGCCATCGACTATTGCTGTGGACGTGGATATGCGTGTACGCGCTGGTCGGAATTCAGATGGGCTGGATCCTTCGTCCGTTCATCGGCACACCCGGCACGGAAACGCAATTTCTAAGAGTGCAAGAGTGGGACAATGCCTACGTCACTGTTGGTCGATTGATCTGGCAATCCTTGTCTCGGTAGGCATCGCTTCCAATTACCGAAGCCTTTGCCACGTTGCTACGCAACTGCGAGGACGAGCGACGACGATTTTCACTGGCAGCAAAGCAACGTTGCCAAAAAAGTGGACGCCTCCGATCATCGAATCGAACGGACGATGCGAAGCTCCGAAGCGTTCAGCACGAGTGTGCTCGAAGTAGAGCGGATGATGGCAGAATCCAATCGCCGGATCGTAGACGGAATAGCACAGCCCTTGTCCGCAACAACGCGGTGCAGATTCTCGCACCAAGATATCAGGTTGGGGTGGGCGATCATCGTCCGGCAAAGCGAGAGCGAGTTCAATTTCGGCGACGTGTTTGTCGGAGCGATTAGTCTGTGTCGCGTCAGCAGACCTCGCTATCGGCGGCTGATACTCTTGTTGCGGATGAACGGTATTCGCAACGAGATTCGGCGGTTCAGGCGGAACAAGAGCATGGTCCTTCGCATCTGCATGAGCAAAAGCGATGCTTGAAAGAGCAATCGCGAACAAACTGACTCGCGCGATTCCCGCACGATTTCCGAATTCCACGCAAATTAAGGGCGTCATGCCGTCCACCGTATTCCATCCATAGGATTCCCTTGTTGAAAATCGACGCTTGCACTGACAGCAGGTGAGCTGGACTCGTTGGGTACCTAGAACCACGGCAACCAATGCATGTGGAGAGTTCAGGGCATCTGCTACGTCCGAACCCACACGCCCCGAACCGACTACGATCCAAACCGGAAAACCGGAATCGTCCGCACACAAATACTCGGATGATCCACCAAAGCAGCAGGTGTTGGCCAAGTGTGGGCAAAACGCAACATACCCTTCGTTGCGGGAAGAATCCGTGCGTATTGCGCACCACGGAATTAACAACGATGCAGCCGTTTTTTGGCCCAGCATCGTCGATCGTCAAGGAATCTCGGGCATGGATTATTTGGACTGGTTACGACGCGTCGATTTGAGTGGTCTCAGAAGCCGGATCTGTTGCGGTCGGCGCAAGCCACAGCGTCCAGCAGACGAGCAGGGCTCGTTCTACATCACACGGCTCGAAGAACGGTGCGTACTGAATGCCGATTTCACCGCAGTCGCGGGAGCCCTCACGCTGAACGCCTTCGCATCAAACACGGACCTGACGATCCACGAAGTCGACAATGGCGGAACGCTGGAATATGAGTTCGTCTTAACTAAAGGAAATTGGAACGGCACGGACATACCCAGCAATGTTGTCGCGAATAATGCCACACTTACGGTGTCGCGTAGCTTTGCCAAAACGATCCTGGTCGATGACACGGGCTCGAAAGACCCAAACATTTTTTTCGATTCAGTCGATTTTTCACTGTTAGACGACACTAACAGCATGACTATCCGAGGTGTCAGCACAATCACTCAGTCCGCCGCTCCCGACCGCGTCATTATCGAAGACCTCACGATCGACAACGCAGGCAGCGTCCAGCTCACGAACGATCAAAATGATTTCAATACCGTATCGATTTTGTCAGGAAACGTCTTGCTCGCCGACGTCGACGAGATTGAGTTTGGGGTGATCTCGCTTACGGGGAACTTTGATCTTCTGACAGACGGAAACATTAGTCAAACGGCATCAGCTACCGTTCTGGGCTACACAGCCATCAACGCTGCTACCGGCGACGTTACATTAGCTGATCCGACGAACTCTTTCCTTGGAGAGGTGAGCATCACAACGCAAGGCAGCGCAACGTTCGAAAACTCACTGCCGACAACATTCGGCGCGATCGACGTTGACGGAACACTCGATCTAACGGCAGCCGGTGATATCACGCAAACTCTTCCCTGGAGCGTTGTCCAAACGACAACCATTTCATCAGGTGGCTTGGTTGACTTGTCCGCAGGCAACACGCTACAAGATGTCATTACCGTGACCACAAACGGCGACTTCACGCTGTTCAATTCTCATGCCACGACAGTACTCGGGGCCGTTGACGTGGTTTCCGGTTCATTGACGATCGATGCGTTTTCGGGCGGCATATCTCAAACGGCACCGTGGAACGTTGACTTCGGAACAACACTCGTCGCCAACACAAGTGTTCAACTGGGAACGGAAGCGAACGTGCTCGGCCCTATGTTTACTATTTTGATTGACGCAGGTGACGATGTAGCATTGCGCAATACAACTGCGACGTCAGCCAACATTGCGGTAAGAAATGGAGGCGATCTGACACTAGATATCGCGAGTGATCTATTTCAGGCGACTCCTTGGCTAGTGACTGGTAACGCTACGATTACCGGGGCGAGCATCATAGATTTAAGCTCGAGCGGAAACCTCTTCGACGGACAAATGACGTTGAACGCAGCTGGAGTTCCGGTAACCGTTCGCAACGAGAGCACCACCGCGGGCCGCTATACCGTGCCGCTTGCGGTGGATGATCTGACGATTACGCACACGAACGCCGGCGTTGAGATTGGCCCGTTGTCTGTTGCGAACTCGCTCACAATCAGCAGCCGGGACGACATCACTCAAACCGGAGCATGGACTGTCGGTGGCAATACCTCGCTAGACATCACTGGTACAGCAGACATTCTGTTAGACGCTTTCGATAACGACCTTGCGGGCCCCGCGGCAATTACGTCCACAATCGCATCCAAAGACATTCGTCTTAGGAACACCAGTACTGCCCCTGGCGCTTTGACAATTGGCACTGCGCTGCCGATCAACGATTTACAGATTGACTATCCGAATGCCGACGTTGTTATCCCATCGGTCGACGCGATTGGGAACTTGACCGTCACTTCCAGAGGTGCGATCTCTGCGTCTGGGATCCTCAACATCGGAGGATCGACGTCGCTGACAACGATCGACGACAACGCTGACATTTTGCTTGGCGATGCCGCAGGCCACGTGTTCGACGGATCAATTGATGTTTCGACATTGGCATTGACACTCGGACAAGTACGCCTGACGTCGCTCACGGCCACTTCGCCGATTGCTGTCGACATTCACCAAGCGGCTAGTGCTACTAATATTAACTTCCCCTCGGCAAACGTTTTGCTTGATTTCGTTTCGACCAATAACCTTGACGTTGTTGCGTTCGACGCCATCCAGCAATCTGGCCAGTGGGACGTTAACGTAGCAACGAACTTGAGCCTCAACGCGGTCGGAACAATCGACATCGACGATTTCGCCAACACTTTCGACGGAGCGTTATCGATGTTCTACGCTCCCGACAGCAGCGTGCACTATCGAAATGCATCGACCACCGCACCGCTTCCGCTGTTCATGAACACTCTGCAGAATTTGACGGTCATCATGGACTCTGCCGATGCAACTCTGCCCGCGATCGTCGTCTCGGGTGACCTAGTCGTTGAGTCAGATCGCATGATCGCCGAAGCCGGTATCTGGTCCGTTTCCGGAGCGACGCTGCTTCGGCTAACGGACTCGGGCAGCATTTTCCTTGGTGCCCAAACACACTCGTTCGCTTCGCCGGTGAAAATCGATACAGTGTTTCCCGCGACGGTTGGCTCTTTGGAATTTCGCAATACTCACGTAAACGCGCAGTTGGTAGGGCTTCCGCAAGACATCTCCGACCTGTTGATTACTTATGACAACGCCCCGCTTCAATTGCCTGCTACGACCGTTTTCAGCAATCTACAGCTCACGGCGAGTGGCGGTATCTCTCAATCTGGCAGTCTTATTGCATTCGGACCACCCGCATCGTTCACTCTGACGGCGGCGGGAGACATATTGTTGACGGAGGCGAATCAATTCAACATCGCACCGACGTTCAACGGCACGATAGGACACTTGAGCTACCGTAACGTGCTCGCTTCGGCGACGATGCCAGCTCTGCCGGTTGGGCTCACAGACTTGACGATCGAATTCGATACTGCGGCCGTCGTGTTACCGACGATCACGCTGACAGGACAGCTGTCGGTGGACGCTGGAGGTTCGATCACGCAATCGGGTCCGATCAACGTTTCTGATTTGGTGCTGAGCACTACCACGACCGCGAATGTCGTGCTCGACGACGTCAACACGATCACGGGCACTGTTAGTCTTGATGGATCGATTCAAGATGTGAGTCTGACGAACACTGCTGCAGTTTTTCCGTCGATCAACTTCATGGCCAACGTTCGCGACCTGGATCTAACGTACCCAAGCACTGGAATCACAGTAACTCCGATTTCGATTAGTGGCCAATTGACGCTGAATTCAAACGGGATGATCAACCAGTTTGGTCCAATCAACGCTGCAGGCTTCGTCGCCAATGTGACTGCGGCCAACTCGGTAGTTGATCTAACATTTGGAACGAATGACCTTGGCAGCAATATTCTCATTGGCGTCAGCGGAGCGGGATCGATTACCGACGTCTTGCTAACTGACGCGTCACTAGATCCGGCCAGCGTAACGATATCACCAACGATTACGAACCTCGTGCTAGATTTCGCTGGGGCGGTTGCACTTAATACGCTAGTGACGACAGATCTGTCGGTAACGAGCCAAGGCTTGTCTCAGACCGGCCAATTGATCGTTCTTGGAGCGACGACGCTCAGCGGTGTCAGCAACAGTGACATGTTACTCGCGTCACAGGCAAATGACTTTCAAGGTGCAATCACAATCGGCGGTAGCGTCAACGATGTTCAGCTGCGAAACCAGAACAATTTCGCCGTGGCGCCGTCGTTTCTAACCCCGTTGAACTCTTTTATGCTTCAACACGACACCACAACGATTTCACTTCCGGCAATTTCGCTCACTGGCAGTCTCGACTTAACTTCCCACGGAACAATCTCCCAAACTGGAGTGTGGGACATCGGTGGAACAAGCTCGCTTAAACTAACTCTCGCGGGCGACATTCTGTTGGGCACGGAAATGAACGATTTTGCGAATAACGTTTCGATTACCGGCGCCGTCAACTCGCTTCAACTTAGAAATATCAACGGCGGAGCAAACGTCAGCACATTGCCGCTGTCAAACCTCGCTGACCTCTTCCTCACGTTTGACAACGCCGGTGTCGACTTGCCTGCTGCAACGATTTTGGGCAACATGACTCTCAATATGAACGGGGATGTCACACAATCAGGCAGTCTTTCGATCGGTGGCATCACAACAATTAACTTGATTTCGCCGTCTGACGTGTTGCTGGCCGATTTTGGCAACTTCTTTGCAAACGCCGTCAACGTGACGGGAATCGTCAACAACGTTGAAATTCGCAATTCGTCAGCAACCGCAATCGCGCCGACGCTCAGTTCGATTCCGACAGGTTACACACTCATTCACGACGCAGCACAGATTACATTGGCTCCATTCCAAGTCAACGGGGACCTTGTGATCACATCGAATGGTTCGATCGGTCAAACAGGAGCCGTGATCGTCAACGGTAACTCTACTTTTACCGTCACTGCACCAAATAGTGACGTCTTGCTAAACTTGCCCACGAATGTCTTTGATGGGGCCGTGACTGTCGGAGCAACGGGAATCGGTTCGCTCAACGATGTCCACATCGCAACTGGAGTCACCAGTTTCAGCGTCGCGCTGACGGCCCTCGCAAGCTCATTGATCGTCGACGGACCGGTGACATCAAGCTTGGATCTCGGAACCATCGTAGTAACCAACGACTTGGCGGTGACATCCAACGGAACGATTACGCAGTCGGGAGCCTGGTCGGTAGGTGGCAACACAACAGTGACGTCAAACACCGGTGACGTTCTTGCGAACTCGCAGCTGAACAGCATTCAACAGGTATTGTTTTCCACACCAGGTACGTTCGCGTTATCATCGGATTCCGACGTTGTGCTCGTCGCCCTGACGACGCCCTCAGGGTTTGATGTCGTCAGTCAAGGAGCAATCACCGGAGATGGCCTTGACTCGACCGGCGTCGCGCGATTCATAACGGAGAACGATGCAGGCCGCCCCATCACTCTTACGAATTCTAAATTCAGCGGACCAGTGACTGCAGAAGTGCTGAATGCTACGGC
>JAGQPC010000604.1 GCA_020426925.1 Planctomycetales bacterium
TCTAGGATTTGAGGCTTTGGCCGCAAGGCGTGACAGTTGTTTTCGTAACCCGAAGTGTGAACAAATGGCGTTTGATCCGGCGAAGCCTTTCAATGATCTACCGAGTCTTCCGCCCGATGTTGACATCGAAACGAAGCCCGTGCTGAAGGCTTGCATCGCGGCGAATAAAGCACTCGCGGAACTGAAGGGTGCCGGCGACCTCATCCCGAACCAAGCGATGCTGATCAACGCGATTCCTCTGCAGGAAGCTCAAGACAGCTCCGCGATCGAAAACATCGTCACGACAAAAGATAAACTCTTCCGAGCCGCCGGTAGCTCCGATTCGTCGGTTGACCCGGCGACGAAAGAAGTGCTCCGCTATCGTAAAGCGTTGCACCAAAGCGCGGACCAAGTCAAAGAATCGGGACTGACAGTTGAGCTTCTTTGCCAGATTTGCAGCATCTTGCGCGATCGAGATCTTTCCGTTCGCGATCAGGAATCGGTTTTCATCGGCGATCGAGAAACCAACCAAGTCGTCTACACGCCTCCACGGGGCCGCGACATCATCACGGCCAAGCTTGGCAACTTGGTTGGTTTTCTGAACGACAAGAACGACGGCACCGATCCATTAGTGAAGTTGGCCGTTTCGCATTACCAGTTCGAAGCGATTCATCCGTTCGACGATGGCAACGGTCGCACGGGCAGAATTCTGAATCTGCTCTATCTGTTGGATCAGGACCTTCTGAACATTCCTGTGTTGTATTTGAGTCGCTACATCATCCAAAACAAATCAGACTACTATCGATTGCTCCGCGAGGTAACCGAACAGCAGGAATGGGAGAACTGGTTGCTGTACATGCTGGACGGAATTGAGCAAACCGCGAACTGGACGACCGACCGCATCCGAGCGATTCGCAGCTTGTTCGAAACTACGCTGGAAGAAGCTCGCGACAAGCTTCCAAAACGAGTCTATTCCAAGGAACTGATCGAGCTCATTTTTGTGCAGCCCTACGTGCGGATCGCCAACCTCGTCGACAGCGGTTTAGGCCAACGCAAAGCCGCGTCGGAGTATCTGAAGAGTCTCGAAGACGCCGGTTTTCTGGTCGGTGAAAAAGTCGGCCGCGAGGTCGTCTATCGGCATCCTCGGCTGATCGACGTGCTGTCGAAGTGAGTTTTTCCGGGAAAAACACGTGTCCACCAGGCACATATCTGCAGGATGTGTCCCTGTTTTTGTGTTTTGCGGACATATAGTGCGTTCCGATTCGGCTTCCCCTCTAACGGTGAAACCTTCTTGTATACTCGGGCTTGTTCCGGCACAGCTCAAACGTGGAGAAGATACCGTGACTAAACGACGGCGAATTCTTGCAGTTCTGTTTCTGGTGACGGTGGTTGTGTGCCTGGTGGTTTTCACTCGGAAAACGCCGCCACCACTTGTTCCGACACCGTTGGTGAATCCGCCGCAGTCTCCTGAGCAGTTGGTTGCTCGTATCGAGCAGAACCAATCGCGGCTGCGCAATGCGTTTTTGTCTCGGCCCGGTGAAAAACTGGCGGGAGTCGGAATTCGTTCGATAACTGGCCGATGGTTCAACGTGCATAGCATGCACCAATACTCGGACATCATGTACTTCGACTCCGTTGCCGAGGCATTAGGCGGCGACGCGCAGGAATCGCAGGGGCTTGGCGTGAGTTTGATGCCTCGAGTCGATATTGGTTGCGGCTGTTGTTTTGAAGATGTCCCGGCCAATCTGTCAGTGATTTCCGATCAAGATTTGGCGCTAATGGCATTGGTCGACGACGTTCGTTGGCTTAGCGTTTGCTACCCCAACATCTCTGGTGCAGGACTTGCGTGTTTCGCGCAGAAAGATGATTTGGAATGGCTGTACGTCGCAAACTGCAATCTGGTCGACAATGACTTGCGCGGCGTTGCGATGTTGGAATCGGTTCGGCATTTGGATCTTTCCAAAAATGCCATTACTGGGCCCGGGCTGCGGTACTTGGCGAGCCTTAAATATCTGGAAACGCTGCACCTGTCCCGCAATCGTTTGGATTCGGACGCTCTCAAATACATGCCCGCATTGCCGAACTTGCGCGTGCTTTACATCGACAACACAGCGATCGATGGGGCTGGAATTACGAATCTAGAAAAGCTTCCGCAGCTTGAAGAATTGTCTTTGCAGCAAACTCACATCAACGACGACAATTTCGCACAGCTCGGCAGTCTTCAGAAGCTGCAGCGTCTGAACTTAGGCCAGACGTACGTTGCGGACGATGCGATGGCTGCGGTGGCTCGACAATCAAACCTGCAGTCATTGGACCTAAGCAATTCGTACGTGCGTGGGGCCGGGCTTCAGCATCTTCTTGCTCTGAAGAAGTTGGACTCGCTGAATCTAACCGGATGTAATCTGTATGACCGTGATTTAGAGCTCGCCAAGCCGCTACTGCGGACGGCGAATCTCGTGTTTCACAACACCAACATCACGTCGGCTGGGATCATCAAGCTGGCGGACGATTCCGTGGGATACATTGACCAGCTGGCGGACCAGCGGTCGCCGGCTACGTTATCCGCCGCCGACGCGAATCATATTTCTGAACGGCTTCCCAGCCTGACGGCTTTACATATTCGTATTCTGCCGTCTGATGAACCGATCGATCTCCGGTTTTCGAATATGAACCAGCTGCGTAGCTTGTCGGTTTCGTTGCCGCATGTCATCGACAGCATAACGCTCGAAAACCTGCCTGCGCTGACTGAATTCCGAGTGCTGTCGTTGGAGCAAGACAGGCGCGCGCCATCTCCGATCGCTCAAATTGTCCGTCTGAGGCAATTGCCAAATCTTGGAGAGCTCAAGTGCGGTGTCAGCACTGAGCTTGAAATCGACGAATCCATACAGCTCGGGTACGCGGATTTGACGCTGCGGGATCTCGCAGACGCCGGAGTGCTCTTGAATGCAAAGACTCGTGGGCTGAAACTGCGATCGGACGAGTCCTTAAATGCTGAACGGCTCGTTGGTTTGTTGAAACGCGCGGAGTCGACGGCTCTGTCGATCGAAGTGCCCGAATTCTCACGTGCGATGTCGTCCGTCATAACTGATCTGCTGCCCGATCTTGAGGGATTCTATTTGCGGACGGAACGCTTTACTTCTGACGCACCGTTTGCGTTTGCGAGTTTGTTGAAGTTGGAGGACATGGCACTTGTCGACGTCGAAGCCGAACGGCTTGAATTTAATGCCGCCGATTTGCCCCTGAAGTTGTCGAAGATGGAGCTGGAAAACGTTTCCGTCGGCGGCATGTATTTCGACGGTTGTCATTGCCGCTTGAGGATAAAATCGGCGAGACGATTTGACTCGCTACACATTAGCAACGTTGATGCCGCGGTTGCCGAACATTCGGTCATCGGATTATTTACGCGTTTTGGGCCGGCGAATTCCGATTCAGTCCGCCATGCACCTCGTGATGTTTATTTGAATGATCTGTTCGGTCCGTCCAAGTTACGGACGGTCTACCTGCAGTACGGCGACGACGTCGAAAACGTAATTGTGCGACTTTCGTCGTTTCCCGACGTCGGTTGGGATCCTGTGCAATCCGTCATTTGGACTTATCAGGAAATCGATCGCCCAACGCCGGACGGTGTCGAGACCATTCGCGTTCCCAAGGACGTGGTTGGTCAGCTCGATCGCATTTCCCCGACCACCGCCGTAAAGATTGAACATCTGTCGGATTAGTAGCTCTTTGCGAATACGTGCATTCGTTAACCAGGCTAAGGACCTGAGGTAATTTTCCAGCGACTTCTTGGCTCACTCTACCAGCGTCTATTCCGTCACTCGCTGAGCTAGTTATACTGGTGATGGATGATGGAATATCTGACTACCATTTCCTTTCTTCGTATTTCGAATCGACAAGCATTCGGAACAATTCGATGCCGTGTCCTGAGTACCAGATTCTATCGGACTATATGTTTGGCAGGCTCGACGAGCATCTGCGCACCGATGTCGAAACGCACTTGGGTAAGTGTTTGAGTTGTCTGAGTGTGCTGGATTCTGTTCGGAAAACTGACGATCCGGTTTTTCGGTTGCTACGTTGGCCAGATACCACGAACAGCGACACAACACACGCTCAGTTGAGCAGTTCGGAGCCGACGCCCGCAAATTCGCGTGCAATTTCGACGACGAATTCGACCGTGACTTCCGCAGAGTCTTCGGCTGGTGATTTCGACGACGAGTTGCCAGCCGTTATTGGCGATTACGAAGTTATCGATACGATCGGTTCCGGCGGGATGGGGCGGATCTATAAAGCTCGGCACACTCACCTGGGGCGAGTCGTGGCGATGAAGCTGTTGCCTTCGGACCGACTGAAGGACAAGCTCGCGGTTCAACGATTTCGAAAAGAGGTGCTCGCCAGCGGGAAGCTTCTCAATCATCCGAACGTCGTCAACATTCTTGATGCGCGCCAGGTTCGTGATCGACGCAACGGCAAGATTCGTGATCTCCTCGTGATGGAATACATCGACGGGTGTGACCTGTCGTCTCACGTCAAGCAGCACGGCCGATTGCCAGTGGCTCAAGCACTCGAATACACGTTGCAAGCAGCACGAGGCCTCGAGCACGCACATCAGGCGGGAGTCATTCACCGCGACATCAAGCCGAGCAATTTGATGCTTGATGACGGAACGATCAAGCTGCTCGACATGGGCATTGCGCATCTGGAAGGCATCGCGGACGAACTGGTTGAGTCGGGCAAGGCACCGCAGCAAATTGATGATCTGACCAAGACGGGACAGCTGATGGGATCCGTTCACTTCATGGCTCCCGAGCAAGCGCTGAATCCCCACGCGGTCGACAAACGAGCTGATATCTATTCGCTCGGCTGCACGCTTTACTATCTCTTGGTCGGTAGCACGCCGTACACGGGACAGACGATGGATGAGATTGTACTGGCTCACCGGACGCAGCGCATTCCCAATTTACAGAACCAACGTAACGACGTTCCGCTGGTCGTCGCAGAGCTATTCGAAGCGATGGTCGCGAAGGACCCCGACGACCGGCCCGATTCCGTGGGACTGGTGGCGGAGCAATTAGATTCGATTTTGAAGTCGGAATTCGGCGGCAAAGACTTAACAAACTTCTTGAGCGACCTTCGCCAAACCAACGTCAAGAATCGACGACTTCGACGACAGGAAAAACAACCCGTTTTCTCGAATAAGACTTTTCTTGCGAGCCTTGGCGCGGCCGCTTGTGTGATTTTGTTGGTTGTGGTGGCGGCGATATTTTCGAACGTGCCGCGCAAGGTCGAGCGTCAGAGTACTGCCACGCCTACCGTTACATACGCGGACGGATACAAACGGCTTGGCAAACCAATGTCTCCGGAGGCTGTTGCGCCGCACATGTTCGCCGCGTCGAAAACTACACCCGCACTTGCGTGCGCCGAAGCGTCGTATATACGCGTCTGGAATACAAAAACGTGGTCGGCGCCCGCGGCGTTCAAAGCTCACGATGAGAGCGGATTCATTACTGCGTTGGGATTCTCGCCAGACGGTTCGTTACTTGCTTCGGTTGGCGAAGACTATCAAGTTCGAGTTTGGGACCCGAATTCATTTAAACGACTTCATGTGTTACCAGGCCGCCACACGCAATCCGTCGATTCTCTGTCGTTTTCATGCAGCGGCGAAATGCTGGCAGCGGCGAGCGCGGACGGGCTGGTGACTGTTTGGGATTTGCGGACTGAAAAACCGATTGAATTCATCGCCCACGAAACTGCTATTACGTGTGTCGTGTTTTCTCCAAAAGACCGCAACAAACTGCTGACCGCTGCCATCGACGATTCGATTAAGCTTTGGCAGATTGGCACGAAAGAGTCGATCGTAGCAACTTTTCAGGCTGAAGCACCCGTAAATGATCTTGCGTGGGCTCCCAACGGAGAGCTGTTTGCATCTGCAAGTGGCGAAAGTCGCTCGGGATCTGTCAGGACGTTTGACGTATCGCCGACTGGCGATTCGCACGGGCAGTTGCTCACGCCCCAGCGAGTCAGCGGAGTCACTTGCATCGAGTTCAGTTCGAATGGATCGGAAATATATGCCGGCGATTCGTCTGGCGCGGTTTCAGCTTGGAACTTGCAGTCGGGCGAGCGTCGCTTCATCCGCAAAGACGGGAACCAGATTTATTCTGGTGCGATTGGCACCGGCAACTTGTTTATTACGTTGGCGGAAAACGAGCCGATTGGAATCGTCGATATCACAACTGGCGAACGTCTGGCGATGGTTTCTCCCAACACGACGCTTTCGAATTGCCTGGCAGTTTCACCAAATGGAACATTGTTAGCCGTAGCGTGCGGGGATGGGGGAAGCCCATATGGATTTGTCAAGACTTTCGATCTGCCGTCGGGACAAGAGAAACTGTCATTTCGTGCACATAGCCGTGATCCGAGATTCGATTCGACGATTCGGTGCGTGCGGTTTTCGCCGGATGGAAAAACACTAGCAACGGCAAGTAACGACAACAGCGTAAAGTTGTGGGATCCGGTTAGTGGTGAACTTCGCACCACGCTTGCAAGTGAGCTTTCATCCGCGGTGAACGCGTTTTGTTTTTCTCCAGACAATCAATTCATTGCCACCGGGCGAGTCGGTGGAAAAGTGCAGCTGTGGAGCATTGCCGAAGAAGTGCCGGCCGTTACGTTGGCTTCGCAAAAGGATGAAATCACGGACATCCAGTTTTCAGAAGACGGCACGAAGCTTGCGTTCGTTGGTCGAGATCAATCGCTCGTCGTTTTAGATGTTGCCGATCGGAAAGTGATCAAGCAACTCGATTTTGCAAACCCGCTGACGGCGCTAGTATGGAACGGACCTCATATTGTTGTCGCAGGCGCCGGCGGCCAGCTGCATTTTGTAGACGCGAAATCGCTATCAATACGCGAAAGCGTTCAAACTGCTCATTCGCAAATCTATGCGGCTGTTGGACTCGACGCTGATCATGTTGCCACCGCTGGTAGAGACCGCCTAATTCGCGTGTGGGAGTTAGCGACAATGCGTCCAGCAGGAACCATATCGGGAAATCAGGGAACCATTTTGGCATTGGGAGCAGCAAGCGATGGGCGGACTGTCGCCAGTGCAAGTCGTGATGGAGCCATCCGAGTTTTTGCAATAAACGAATAGCAAAGGACAATCGGAAGAAGAAGTCATGACGGGGCAACCTCTAAGAATTCGAACGTCCGATTCGGTATCGAGCCGACTTCGTCGTCGAGGCGTGATTCGCAAGTGGATGAACCGGCTGTACAGCAATCGCCGGTCCGAACTCAACTCTGTATTCATGTCTCTGATTGTGCACTCGATCTTGTTGCTGATCGCAAGTCTGATCGTGATCCAGATTGCCACTGAGGGTCCGGCGATTCTTTTGATTGCATCAAGTGTCGACCCTAATGACCTGAATCCTGTTATGTCTGATCCGCCTGATGTATCGCTAGACACGATCGCTCCGGCACCAAACGAAACGGTGGAATCGGAGCTGCCGCCGGTGCTGCAACTGGAAGAGGGGAATACTCAGCTTGAGATTCCAAATCTGACTCTGGAACGGGACTTTGATCGTGACAACGAACAGCAAGATCGAGAAGTGCCAAAGAAAGCCGATAGTCCATCCCGAAGAAGATCCGGCGATACAACGCAAGTTCCATCTCTGCCGGTTGCAGACCTTGGAGAAGCATTGCATGAGTTGACCAAGGAGATTCTTGCGTTGCTTGAGGAGCGATCAAAAATCAGAATCGTGTGGTGCTTTGATCGATCGCCAAGCATGGAGCAATCGCGACAAGCGATCAGCGA
>JAGQPC010000605.1 GCA_020426925.1 Planctomycetales bacterium
GGTGTTCTGGCTGCGATTGCTCCTAACGGAGAACAAGACTGGTTCTGCTTCGACGAAGGATGGCATGGCCTCGTTTCGGTCGACATCGACCTATCCTCGAACCACTCGACGGCTCAAGTCACCGGAGTCCGCCAAGACGGCAGCAACACTTCTTCCACTGTACGAGTCTCTGGCAACAGCGACGTTCGAATTCTGGGAGACATGATTGGCGGAATGCTGGTCCGCATGAACGGCACAGCCGAGAGCTTCAACTTGGATCCAAACGCAGTCGACGAAGCCTTCGGCGGCAACTAGCAGTCGCTCGCTCTCTGTATTCTTGATGGGGCCGCGACGAGGCGCCGCAGCTTCGTCGACGGACAAGATGTCCGCCTTACAGTCGAAAATCATCGCTCGCGTTTGGCAGTGATGATTTCTCATCGCGAGCACATTACGGCATTACATTCGCCACGATCAACATAACCGCACTCGCCGGCCTGACCCTCGCAATCCACAAGGATTGCCGGATTCACAAATCTTCTCTTTTGTCCGTGCGGTTTGACGATTCAAGAGTTGGACTACACCCCAAATCCACGACCTCCAAGTGATTTATGCCTGTCGCAGTGTATCGTTCTCGATGTTGTTGTTCGATCGCGTGCCTTCTGCTAACACCGTTTATTGGATGCGGTCAGCGATACGTGGCGACCCAATCGGCGGAAAGTTCTTCCGCAGACGCTGAACTGAACGATTCGATCACTCCACAGTCGTCAGCGACTCTATTGGCCAAGATTGAAATCCCAGACGGCACTCCGGACGAATTATTTGCGTATATCGCATCACTAGACGAACAGGAGTTGTCATCGGATGCCGCAGAGCAGAGCGAAATGATTCGCGAGCGAATGGCCAAACGAGTGAAAGCGTGCAATGCAATTCTGGCGCAGAATCCTGCCCCGGAAGCAGAAACTTCAGCTGTTCAATTGAAGTTGGACGCTTTGCGGACTTTGTCGATCGTCGATCCGGACGGAATCGGTGCTGACTTCCAGACCTATGCGACCAGCTTGGTCAATGGAAACGACCCTTACCTTGCTCGGCTGGCAATGGCCAAACAATTTCAGCACACGGTCAACAACTACATCTCACAAGGAACCGTAGAGACGTCCACAATCCTTGAGGAATTGAATACTCTTGTGGCCAACAAAGAAGCAGGACCTCGCGTTTTCATGGAAGCTCGAGACGCGATCGGGTGGCTGGTGCCAAACGACGAAGATCAACTAGACACAGACCAACTAACATCCCGCATGGCGTTGGTTGCGAAATGTTACCGAGCGATCGGAAATGGATTTAGCAATTACGTCGACAGCCAGGTCGCAGACGAGGCAAAAGGCCTATTGGCGTTGGCGGACCAATTCGACCTGGAGCTTCTTCGTGCACGTGCTCGTACCGGTGAGGCTGCAGCGGTCAATCAGCTCTACGAAAAGCTCGAGCTGATGTTTGCTGCGGAAAAGAAGCACGGGAACGAACTCGGTTTTGCCATTCAGACGGCGCAAGGCTTGGAATTCGACGGCTTACTAAAACCCGCACTCCGCATTTATGAACTCGCATGGAAAAACGTCGAATCTGATCATGACGCGAATCTGCGAAGCCACGTACAGCGAACACACGAGCGAGCTACAACTCGGCTCGGACTCGTCGGACAGCCCATGGAAATCAGCGGGACGGCTAATGGAACAGCATTTGACTGGACGTCCTATTCAGGCAAGCACGTCCTGGTTTGCTTCTGGGAGTCGTGGGTTGTAGGCTGGCATGACGAGATAAAAAACATTCAAGCCAGCGTGGCTGAGCACGCAAACAAACCCATCGAAATTGTTACGGTCAATCTCGATTCACCAGAACTTCTGAAGGAGTATCTCGACAAGCATCAGCTGGACATTACGGTTGTGTCCGTCGCTGATTCAAGTCGATCTGGGACAGAATGCTCGACGGCGATCCGATACGGCGTCGACATGCTTCCATTTTGCGTGCTGGTTGGACCTGATGGCAACGTCCAACGCATACACGTCTTTGGCGCTCATTTGATTGAGGCTCTACAGCAGCTGTCACCAGCTTCGCTCTAGTATTCTGTGGCAGCTTGATCTTCGGATAGTGGATCCTGCCAAACACCCTGGCGGACGGGATCTTTGGCAAGATCCACTACGAGCTACTCAAAAAAACCAAGATGACTTGGGCTACTAGCGGTTCGCAACGATCTGGTCAATCTTGTTCGCAGTGGTTGCAATTTGCTGACGCAGATCTTGAGGCTGCATTGACTTTGCGCCTTCCAGAAGCGCTTTCAGCTCACCCAAGTGAGTAGCAATTCCGGTGGCCAGCGTTTTGCTGTCTCCTGTGGCAACTTCAGACAACCCTGCAACTCCAGTTTCAACGCACTCAAGCTGAGTCAGTAAGATGCGTCGCGTCTTTTGCACAATCGGGTGCGCTGGCGCATCTTCTTCTCCAGGCCCGCGAGGCACCTGAAGTACCTGACCTTCCTTCTCTTCTAATGCTAACTCTGCAGTAATGCGATCTACCTGTTTGGCACATGCGACTACCGCTAACGCACCGACGGGCGCAATGGCACTTTCCGCTTGAGCCTTTGTGGTTGCAGCATACTTGAGTCGACCAAGTGCTTCTGCGGCCGCGCAGCGAAGTTCCAGCGGCGCATCCTTATTCGTCAAATAGGGCGTGATTTCTTTTTCTAATGCCGGAGCCTTCATCAAACCAAGTGTTTCGATCGCCAACCTTCGCTGCCAAACCAATGCTTCGTCGGTCATCCCTGGACCAGCGTCCTCTTTGAGTATTTGCAGGACTGCGTCTAGTGTCCTTTTACTTTTGACAGCTCCACACGCCGCATGTCGTCGCAGACCATTTAGCGCCGCAATGCGCAGATATTGCGGATACTTATTCGAGCCGACAACATACGTCATATATTGCCCAGCCATTGATGAAGGCTTCGGAACTCGCTGGGTGCGGGTCGCCTCGGTCTCATTCAACTCGGCAATCACCAGCATTGCATTCAGTCGCGCTGGTGGTGAGAACGAGTCTGAATTGGCGATTCCTGGCAGTTTGTCTCGGCGACTTCCGATGAAGTGCTTTTCGCACAGTGAAACGATCTCAGCATGTGTTTGGCTTGGAGACTGATCGATCATGTCGAGAATATTTTCGCGAAATGTCGCAAGCTGTTTTCCGTCGGTTGCATAGTTTTCAGGAGTTGCGATTGGAGCAATTCCGCATTTGAGCACATAGTCTCGAATTGGCTTTCTTTCAGCGGCCGTCGATGCTGACCGTTTCGCCTTTCTTGCCGCAGATCGCATAGTTGACATCGTCTTGGTGTCTTTCACTGCAATCTTTGCGTACGGGTTCGCAAGCGTCGCATTTACGCAAACTACGCATACAATCATCGACAACAATATGTTTCGAGAACGCTTCACCACAAACTCCTTCATCGTCAGGCGACGATGGTCAAATGCGAGAAGGCAAACCTAGTCCAACCCAGGTTCGCCCGCTGACTCAGTTCCTCGTTTTCCGCTAGAAACGGAATGCCTCAATATTCTCTAGGCTAATCTTTAAGATCCAGCTATGTCAACTTTTACCGCTGAATTGACAGATTTGATCCACCTGGCCTACATTGGCGAAGCCCAAGCTAAGCCCCTTAATTGTTGCTCAGGAACACACGTCGCTTTGGTGGCCCTCCGTCTGCATCGATTTTGACGGTTTCCCGGCCAGGCAGTGCTAACCCTTTGAAACTTCCGGACAGTCTGACGATGAGCAGTTTTGACGAGCGACTTTCGAAAGCGATCGAACGCGGCAGTCGCCGAGCCGACGAACGAGCACGAGCAGAACGTCAAAAAGCCTTATCGGCCGAAGAGCTGAAGTCGCTACACACGCGATATCGGCTGCAGCTGTCTGAGCATATCGAATCTTGCGTGAAGCAGCTGCCAAACCATTTTCCAGGTTTTCAGTTTGAAATCCTGTTTGGCGACAAAGGTTGGGGGGCCGCCTGCAACCGAGACGACATTGGCCCTGGGCGCGAAGGGCGACGAGCCAACTACTTCAGCCGATTCGAAATGACGATTCGTCCTCATTCGGAACTCAACGTTGTTGACTTGGCCGCAAAGGGCACCATTCGCAACAAGGAAGTGATCAACCGAAACCACTACGAACGAATCCAGGATGCCGATTTGGAGACGTTCCGTGAACTCATCGACGTTTGGGTGCTCGAGTATGCGGAACTCTTCGCGGCAAAATCCTGAACGACGGCGCTCTACCAAGCTTGCTTGCGCACAGCCATAAGTTCCGGATACGATTCATCCTGGTCGCCAACGTCTGCTTTCAGCTTCAAGAGTTTCGATTTCAATTCCGTGGTCACATGCGCGTAATCCGCCTGACCGTAAACGTTATTCATCTCATGAGGATCTTTCTGCAGATCATAAAGTTCCCAATGAGCAGACGTTGGTTCTGGCTGTGCCCCTTTTGCATCGAGCGGCAGTCCATAGAAGAAAATCAGTTTGTGCGTTTTTGTTCGCACTCCGTAATGGGCCGGATTGTCGTGATGCGCCATGTGCATCC
>JAGQPC010000606.1 GCA_020426925.1 Planctomycetales bacterium
CTGCTCTCGCATTCGGAAAGTTAGTACGCCGAACTGCAGCGGTGTGTAAGTCGATTCCAAAATCGCAACGTCTAACGATCGAATCAAAAATCACCTTCGCCAAACGTGACGCCATGGTGCCGGTCGAGTTGCCAGGGAAACAGCGGTTCAGGTCGCGTCGGTCGGGCAAATAGCGTGAGTGTCGTTCAAAACCAAGAATGTTAAGCACTGGAACTAACAACAGTGTTCCTGCGCTTAGATCCCACGATTGATCCGCGAGCATGCTACGGATCGCTCCGGTTCCGTTTAGTTCATCGCCGTGCAATGCCGCGGTGACAAAAACTGTCGGCCCGACATTGGGGCCACGTCGAACGTGAATCGGGATCGCCACGTCGCGACTGCTGTAGCTCTCAGAAATGACTAGTTCAGTATTGACCGCCTCGCCGGGTTTGACGTCACAGCCGAACCAGCTGTCGGTTGATTGATCCGATGTCATTGGTAAATCGGTTGTGCAGTGGCATGTTCGACCATCTCAGCTTTGAGCTGTTGCAGTTCCGGCGTTCGCTTCTTGCGCGCCTTCGTCGGTACCATGGATTTCATGTTTTCCTGCTTTCCGAAGCAAAGCAACCGATCACTAGCTTCCAACGTTCGCGAAGATTTCGGGTTAGGAATTACGGTCTTACCACGATAAAGCGTCAGTATATTAATATCGCGATCAGAGAACGCAGCTTCTGCAATGGTCATGCCGACAAATTGGGAACCTTCCGGAATCACCAATTCCGAAACCGTATACCCTTTGCTGACTGTCAGCCGTTGCCGCACGTCCATTTCAGGGAAGTCCGTATGGGCAGCACAGTAGTCGATAATCGCACCCGCGATATCGCGTTGCGTGGCCGCTTCAATGCCCTCCAGTCCAGGCGAACTATTGACCTCCATGATCTGTGGCCCGTCCTTTCCTTCAAGCAGGTCAACTCCAGCCACTCGCAACCCCATGATTTGAGCAGCTCGAATCGCAGTTTCTCGATATTTGTCGTCAAGTTCCACTTTTTCGACCTGGCCACCACGATGCACGTTGCTCCGGAACTCATCGCCGCGAGCGACCCGTCGCATTGCGCCGATTACGTGGTCTCCAACGACAAACGCTCGAATGTCACGTCCCTTGCTCTCGGCAACAAAGCCTTGTACCAACACATTTTGCTTGGCCGTCTGCAGTGTCTCGATGATAGCTTCGGCAATCTTGATCGTGTCCGCGAGGATAACGCCTACGCCCTGAGTTCCCTCCAGCAACTTGATGATCACAGGTGCTCCTCCGATGCGCTCAATCGCAGGGAGCACGTCTACTTTGTCACGAACGAATGTCGTCCTGGGCATGCCAACGTGATGGCGGCTGAGGATTTGCATGCTTCGCAGCTTGTCACGGCTATTTGCAATTCCGCCGGAACTATTCGCAACGAAAACATTCATTTGTTCCAACTGGCGAACAACTGCAGTGCCGAAATAAGTGATGCTGGCACCAATTCGAGGAATTACCGCATCGTAGGCACCAATTGGCTTTCCTTTGTAGTAGAGATCAGGCTTGCCGGATTGCAGGTCGATCGAGCACTTCAGCGTATTGATGACCATCGGCTTGTGACCACGAGCTTTTGCAGCATCAATCATTCGTCGCGTGCTGTAACACCGTGGCGAGGTAGAGAGGATTCCGAGTTTCATCTTGATTGTTCCAAATCGAATCTGTCGTGCGTGCAGGACGCAGGAGCCAAGCAAACTTCGTAAAGCCGATTATTGTACACGATGTTCTGGGTACCACCATCCGCTAGATGCTGTTCACTCGCTGCGCCCGAACCAGGAGTTTAACAGTCACGACATATCTTCGTGTCTCGGCTAGAGCCAAATGCAAGGAAGTCCAAAATCACGCAACGATGGTCTGATAAGCTTCGACTCTTATCAAGCTCCGTCAAAACAGACTAAACCGACAATTGCATTGAGTTCGCTCTCAAACGGGATAGAAGGTGTCCCTTGCACGTAGGCAAGCTGACGAAAAAAACTGCATTGGGGAAACGACCGAATGCGTTTTGCACTTTGGCTCCGACGCACAGGAGTGAAACTTTGAAACGCGTAAATGCATCAGGTAGGTGGCGACAACCTCGGAGCCAAGACAAAGTCGCTACGAAACAGCGGTTGGACAACCCGACGCGAATCCGCTCTGTGCTCACCTGCAGGCGGTGTCGGCCACCGCTGAAGTTGCGCCGCCAATCGACAATTAGTTTATTTACTTCTGTCGATCTAACGGGCTTTCGTGCATGACGTAGGCATTTCGTTAGTCCGTAATAAATCGGTCTTACCATGTCCGATCGTTTCGAGTGCGTTTTCTCGTGACTTTTACTTTGGCCCCGCTAT
>JAGQPC010000607.1 GCA_020426925.1 Planctomycetales bacterium
TGGCAAGCTGGAAGCTTACCCCACTAGCCGTCCATTTCCGTCTTCAGCCAAGCTCGGGCAAAGGCCCAGTGGCGTTCGGCGGTGCTCAGCGAAATGCCGAGTGCTTCGGCGGCCTCGGTTTGAGTCATTCCCGCGAAGAATCGAAGCTTGACCAGATTTGATTTCACCGGATCAAGTTCATCAAGATGCTCTAGCGCCTCATGTAGCGCAAGTAATTTCGCATCATGCCCGAAGAACTCGGCGTCCACGTCGCTTAGCTTAATACGCTGATGTCGGCCGCTTCTTTTCAACGAGTGCTTTCGACGTACTGCTTCGACAAGAATCCGCCGCATCGCTTCGGCAGCAGCGGCAAAGAAATGGCTGCGACCATTCCAAGACGGAGAGTTCTCCTTAGGCCCAACCAAACGCAGATACGCTTCGTGAACCAGCCCGGTGGCCTGCAGTGTATGATCCGGTCGCTCGTTGCGGAGCTTAGCTTGGGCCAGCCTACGAAGCTCGCGGTAGACCACAGGCAACAGTTGCTCGGTCGCCTGTTGATCACCAGATTCAATTCTGCACAGGATATGCGTAACGTCTGTCATGGCACGATTATAGCCATTTCAATTCACGTACGCGTAGGCACTCGGCAAATCCAGCAAAAAGGGTTGCGACGCGTGCGGGCGGCAAACTTATTGCGCATACTATCGAGCATGTTCGGCCACCAATACGACTGGAATGCTTAGATGACACCACATAGCATCGCATTGACGCTCGCAATTTTCGTGATCTTGACATTGCCTCGATACGGCGTGGCGCAGACTGCCAAACGTCCAGCGGCAAAAGTGTTGCTGATCGGCAAGGAGCCCGATCATCCGTACGGTTCGCACATGTACCTGCACACGAGCCGAGTCTTGGCAAAATGTCTGGAAAATCGCGACGATGTGGAGACTGTCGTTTCGAACGGATGGCCGAAAAATGAGACGCAACTAGACGGTGTGAAAACTATCGTTTTGTATTCGTCTCCGGGAGCTGAGTTTCTACTCGACGGGCCCGGCGCCGGGGAGCTCGACGAATTGATGCACAAAGGGGTCGGGCTCGTAACGATCCACTGGGCTTCATCCGTGTACGAAATGAATCTCGATCGGTTGGGCGACCGGTGGGGAAATTATCTGGGCGGCTTCTGGGTCTCCAATTACGGCCTGAGCACCGACAAGTCGGTTCTCAAGCAGCTTGACGCCGAGCATCCGATTTGCCGAGGGTGGAAGGAATACGATCTGCATGACGAGTTCTATCTGAAGCCGGTTATGCGAGGCGCGAAACCTCTTCTTCGTGTGACGACCAAGGGCGAAGATGTAATCGTTGGATGGGCTCACGAACGACCTGGCGGAGGCCGAGCCTACGGCACGACGCTTGGCCACTACTATCGCAACTTTCAGATCGAATCGTTTCGCAAAACCATTGTCAACGCGATTCTGTGGACCGCTCATTTGGACGTGCCGAAAAATGGAGCTGACGTAACGCTCGACGAGCAGGATTTGAAGCTGCCACCTGAACCGCCAAAAGTTCCGACCAATCTACGCGACGACAACTTGGTTGCGTGGTGCATCGTTCCGTTCGATGGAAAGAAACGCGGTCCCGCAGAACGAGCAGCCATGATCAAACGCCTAGGTCTGCGACGCGTCGCCTACGATTGGCGAGACGAGCATGTGCCGACGTTTGAAGAAGAGATTCTGCAGTACAAAAAACACGGCATCGAATACTTTGCGTTTTGGGATGTTCACGAGGACGCGTTCAAGCTCTTCGAAAAGCACAAGCTGCGTCCTCAGATTTGGAAGATGCTGGGGGATCCGCCTGGAGCGGCGCAAGAAGAACGCGTCAAAGCGGCAGCAGAAAGCTTGTTGCCTCTGGTTGAACGGACTCGTCGATTAGGCAGCAAGCTCGGCATCTACAATCACGGCGGTTGGAGCGGTGAACCCGAAAACATGATCTCGGTTTGCAAGTACTTGCGTGAGCAGCACGACGCAAAACACGTCGGCATCGTCTATAACCAGCATCATGGTCACCAGCACGTTGACGGGTTCGCAAACACGCTCGAGAAAATGGGTGCGTACTTATTCTGCTTAAACCTCAACGGGATGACGCGTGGCGGAGAACAAAACGGCCAAAAGATTCTGCCGATTGGCAGTGGTGAGCTCGACGTTCAGCTGTTGAAGACTATTCGCGATTCAAAGTACGACGGTCCCATCGGGATCATCGGTCACACTCAAGACGATGTCGAGCAAAGGCTGCAAGATAACCTGGATGGTTTGCACTGGATTCTTCCGCAGCTGCAAGGTGAAACGCCTGGGGCCAAACCGCAGTTGCGAACGTACAAATCAACAGAAAATCGGCACAGTTCGACTGATCTGAATGCGGAACAGACAAAACGAATCGCACAGCTAATCGACGCCGCCGGTGAAAATGGTAATGCCCATCGCGGTCTGGTCGCGTTTGCCAGCGCAAAAACGGCGTGCCTATCCTGCCACCAAATCGGAGAGCATGGTGGTACGATCGGCCCGCCGTTGACGTCGATTGGCAAGGACCGAAAACATGCAGACATTGTCGAATCGGTTCTTTGGCCTCAGCATCGGGTCGATCCCGCGTATGTTGCTCAAATGGTGATCGATGATTCGGGAAAGACTCATCGAGGCTACTTGGTTCGCCAAAACGATCGAGAGCTCGTGTTGCGGGACCCGGCCCAGCCCGATTCCGTACTGACGTTTTCGCAGGACAACATTGACGACCACCAGGAGATCGGAACGCTCATGCCAGCCAATGTTGCTGGGGGCATGACGGATGCGGAGCTTGACCATCTGCTGAAGTTTCTGTTCTCGCTTGGCACAGAAAATCAGATTGCGTCGAGCGTCATGAGTTCGTTGCTGGAACACGCACAGGCGCATGTTCATGGTCCTGCCGAGTTCCCGTTGGATCGAAAGCCGCTTCAACCCGAGCATTGGCCGAACTGGAATCATCAAGTTAATCGAAATCGGATCTACGACTTTTATGCGAAACAGGCAGATTACTTCCGCAAGCAGTCGCAGGTCC
>JAGQPC010000608.1 GCA_020426925.1 Planctomycetales bacterium
GTTTGCCACAATGCGTCATCCAGAAACTTTGCTTTGTCGTTGGCTCGATCAGTGAATGCCTGGCCAGTTTCAAGCTGGTCCCAAAGCTTTGCTTTAACCGCCTTCGTCTCGTCACCGTAAGTCGCGACAACTGGCGACCAAGCCCAAGAAAACTCAACGCCAGGATCGAGTTGCGTCGACTTTAGCGTCGAACCTCCGTGATTCGTACTGGCGAAATACTCGCCCTTGAGTCCGTTCTCGCCATCCGCAAATCCAACTGGGGGTGTATAAGCTGAACTTGGAATAAGCTGCGGGCTTTGCCCAGTCTGTTTCCACGCCAGCACGGCGATAGGTGCTCCTTCGCTGTAGCCAACCCTGTAGAACGAGTCGTGTGTGACCTCAACGCGGATGGAAACAGCTTGTCCTGCCTGCAGTGAAATAGGCTTGCTTTCAGAGGCACCCGTAGATGAGTCGAGCTCCAGTTTGTCGTTCATCCACACCTTCATTGGCGAAGTCTTCTTTAGCTGTTTACCCTGAACAAATGTGTATTCGCCCGTTTCTGCAGCAGTCAGGGAGCCAGTCCATCGCGCAGAGAAATTGGGAAAGTCGACCTCATCCAGATCAAGCTTGTCTACTAAGACTCGCTGATCTTCCATCGGCATGTTTTGCCACTGATTGGTTTTCATCCAATCAGCGAAGATCTGGGCGCTATCCGCTTTCGTGCGACCTTCCGCTGCCTCATCGGCAGCAACAAGTGAGGCAAAGGTTGTGGGTCCAGCGGGAGGATTCACTCCACCGGGATCTTGTGCGTACAGTCGGTAAACCGAATACCCACACGCTGCAAGCGCGCATACCGCGAGCGCAATTTTCCTATGAGACATTGAAAAGCCCTCAATTATCTTCCTGTGCGGACCACTGGTGTCCGCATGAGCTGCTGTTTACGGACTGCCGAACTCGGCAATAGATAAGTTGACCTTGCTATTCCTTCCATTTCCCCTGGAGTCTAACTGTTGAGCGATTGCTCAACTGGTGAGACACGTCACCTCACACCGGCCAAGTGTATGGGTGTTTTGAATTCAGTCAACACTTTACTAAAAAAGTTTTTTCATCGTCGTCTTGTGTGACAACAGTTTGTCATAGAGGTCTCAAGCTCGTGTTAAGTTTTAATCCTTTAAAAGAGTTTTGAGAGCGAAAATCATGTGGCACGAAGAGCGTCAACTACTCTATGATTTTCTTCCAATTTCTTGCCAGCGGTTTCTGAAAAGGGGTAGCGGAATACCTCTGTAGAAACTCCTATGATTCCGATACACGAATACGTCTTGGCGTGGCATCGAACTGCGAGAATGTTGATGACGCCATGTTCGCACCTCTTGTGTGAGGGCAAATTGCTCGCTGCGTAAGCCTACCAGTACGCATGAAAAGTTCAGCGGTTCACTTACAAGTGATGAATCGACAAGTTGCCCATAGCTGAAACAGCTGCTGCAACTTGAGTCCGCTGACAATGCTCCGGTTTAGCGGTGATGCAGAATACCGCTGAAGGCAGTTCCTGAGCGAGCGCAGCAACGCGAGCTGAGGCGATCCTTTCTTTCGAAAGGTTCAAATTCCTGTCTCGATCGAACGCTAGTGGCTCACCCTCGGCCGAAGTTGTTTGTTGGCTACAGGAATAACACAACAATTCAGGAAGACGCACGTAGTCGATGTTGATTTCTTCTGCAATTCGTTCGAGTGTGGTCTGATGAAATCCAAAGCGTCTGGCATTGGGATTATGTCGGATATCAATCATGCGTTGGATTCCATTGTCAATCAATCGACCGAGAAACCTGTCGATCGAAATCCCTTCTATCCCAGCGGTAAACAGAGTCGACATCGCGGCAACAATGGGTTGTCCGCTCTTTGGGATGTAAGCAGGATGGCGTTGTCGAATTCGGTCGAACAATTGTTGCGTGTCGTGACTGGCAAAATCATGAATAACCCGCGTCACATCGTCTGCAACCTTGTGATCGGTGATCGCAGGAAACTCGTAATCGCAGAGAATCCATGCTTGCTCATTACTTGGACGGATGTAGCCAAATTCACGTAGGTTTTTAAGTTCATGGTTGAGGACGAAGGAAAACGGACCTACGTCATGCGGGATGAATTGATAGAACCCACGTCCGCCTTTGGTTTTGTATTCGTGCCGCAAGAGAAACGCCCACGCGGTCAATTCCGATTGCGACACAGGCCGTTGGGCTTCTTTCAAGAATTGCAACAGAATTCTTTGTCGGTTGATCATGCCTATTCCCCAGCAACGACATGGGCACGGTCGACGTGAGTCGAATGTAGCAGCAAGCGGCAATCTCGGAATGTACCAATCACAATCCATTGGATAGCCCGACAAGTCAAATCCTGAACAGTTTGAGACAACTTCGGAAGTTGTCATATCAGAAGACGATGCTTCCCCGAGAATTCGCCACAGCGTCGTCTTCTGATGGTTTCGGTATCCAGAACACCAAACAAATCGACTTCGTTCTAAAAACGTGCTCTAAACGCGATTATGGGGCACATCGTTTCCACACGATCCTCTTGCATGCCTAAACAACCTGTCCTCCGCGATTCGTTTGCCTTATGACCTGGGTGTCTCCCCAGCGATCAATCGATAGGCGAGGATCAACCACTTGCCGATAAAAAAGTTATCCACAGTCGCCGCCGCCAACAACTATAGGAAAGAATTATCTATAGGTATTATTACTATAGGTTTGTGCGACAAACTTACGTGGATAACTCGAAATCCCGCGACGAAGTTACGTGGACAACCTGATCGGAGCGCGACAAACTTACGTGGATAACTCTACTAACCCACAGAGTTATCAACATTCTTCTGTGCGGGTGTCGAATCGCGCTTGGCTGCTGGGATGACGACAGTGGTCCTGGGAGGAATCGGAGGACGACTTGTCCATAAATGAAGCCCCTGCTCGCTCTCGTCGATCTGAGCATTGGGATAGATGACACGAACCTGCCGGAGCGTATCAGTAAAAGCTCGCCGGAAATCTCGAATTCTGGCATAGCCCTGGCCAAACTGCTCGTGGAGGCATACCCACGGGACCAATTGCGATTTTCCAGCAGGGACGCGATGCAGGCGCTGAGCCAACCAGGCATAAATATCGAGCGCCATGGAAGAGTGGGCGATTGCTCCGACGGCGCGATGGTCAAGTGGCACTGCATGGTTTTGTAAACTGTCAAAGAACTCCGTACCGAGTCTGACAGACGAGGGCCATAAGGTGCGTTGGAGTGGATCGTCGGGGTACCAAAGATCGAACGCGGTCACCAGCTGCGTGTTGATTTGCACGGCCCGATTGCCGTCGACCATACCGAACCGAACCGTGGCAGCTGCGAGTTTGGAAAGCTGGTCCTTGAGTTCTCTGAGTTGAGCTCCGCCCGTATCCAAACCAATGGAACGGGCAAAGGCGGTCATTGAGTCTTCGACGTCGACGACAGGTGAACCAGTTCTGATGGCTTCACTCGCTAGATGAATGAGGACGAGCCGTGGCTTCGCACCGAACGGCAGACCGAGCTTGACAAAGTCACCGGTTCTGGGATCGATGGCCGAACCGGCTTCGATCCTCATACTGGCGAAGCCCTGCTTGCGCGTCCACTCGCGGATTTCATCGCCTGGGTTGCGATAAGGTAAACCGCACTGACACTGAACAGTGTGGAGGTAATCGATATTTGTGGGGCGGTTTTGTCGAATATCGACGGAGGCTTCAATCAGCCTCGATTGCGTGCGAGATAGCTTGGCGATCTCTTGGCTGGCGTCCATCGTGACCTACCCTGCGAAGCCATGGCTTGCTAACCACGATTCCAACGCCTCTTCAATAATATCCTGGACGTAAAACGGCGCTTGGCCGTTCAACTGCCGCTGCAATGATGCCCGCTTTAGTGCGGAGGCAATTTCAGGCCGTGTTCGTGTTGTAATCGGCACGCGGTTGGAAATCTGCGGCAGTATCGATTGGTTGCTGTGCTGTGTCGTGCCGACCGATTGCGGTGCGACTTCAGCACTGGACGAAGCCTCTTTGTGGTCGCCACCATAGACGAATTCCTGTTCCCGTTTGTCTTGTGTCAATTCGATTCCTGCGGCTAAAGGGCGGCGTTCTGGCATAATAGTTACTCCGTTAACGTTTCTTCTTCGATGATGACCGACGGGCGGCTTGAGGTAAAATCTCTCGGAACAGGCTGCGTACTTCGTTTCCTGCATCGCGCGCCTTGCTGCCCATGCGCCAGACGACTTCCCCTTGGCCAGGAGCGTCGGCATAAATCTGCCGCAGCGTCATGGGGATCTTGGCCAAGGGTAGATGCAGCGCAGTCGCGGCATCTTTCATGTCCTGGGTTAGTCGGTAGCGTTTGCCGACCATGCTGAGCACGATCACCGCTTCGGGGATTCCTCCGCGGATATCTTGCGCCTGACGCAAGACTTCGGTTGCCTTCGCCAAGGCACGAACTTCGAGCATGGACGCCTTGCACGGCACGATGGCAAGATCGGCGCGTAGCAGCAGTGCGCGACTCGTCTCCGTTTGACTGCCGGGCCCATCGGCAATGACGTAGTCGGAATCGGCAGCCAAGCCTGGCAGCTCGTTGAGGATGTGGTCTGGGTTTTCGAGCCGGACTGCTCGTACTTCGGGAATCGCTTCACGAATCCACTCGGAGGAACTTTGCTGCGTGTCGCAATCGGCGAGCGTCACATTGTGTCCCTGCTCATGGAGCCAAGCTGCCAAGTGCACGGCAACCGTCGATTTGCCGACGCCCCCTTTGGAGTTTGCGATAGTAATGATAGCCATGTGGCGACCATAGCGCCGATGCATCTAACAGGCAAGCAGAAATATCGACTTGCTGGCTGAGCGTATTGCAAGTTGGCAAGTCTGTGAAAAAGTCTGTTGGATTACAAGCTTGTAAGCATGTTTTCATGCTGACCTGCCAGCAGGATTTCTGACAAACGTAGCAGCTGGCTGGATGGATGGTTTGCAGTTTTACCGTGAAACTTGTCGTTAAGCTTGCTTAAGGGAAGACGTC
>JAGQPC010000609.1 GCA_020426925.1 Planctomycetales bacterium
TGTTGTGTTTGCATTTGAGGGCCTGAAAGCCCATTTCGTCGAGTTCCACGCCGCGCCCGACAGCGAACGAAACGATGAAAGCTGAACGCATTGTTGGTATCAAATGCGATGGAATCCGGCACTCAACGAAGTTTTCAAGAGCTCGTGGTCCTAGAGACAGAACGCTTCCCACGACGTACGGATCAGTTTTTCGGTTGTAGTTGCCGGAGTCTTGCGCTATTGGGGAATCGTTGCAGAGACTGGCGAATTAGAGTCTTCAATTCTTGATGACGCTCTTGGCGTTTTAAAAGCAAGGCGAGCCGGTAGTACGTTGACTCAAGTTGCGTAACGGTCTCGCGATCGGCGGAAGCAGTCCCGGCCTGTATCGCTCGTTGCGTCGTAACCAAGTACCGCACCAGATTCTGTTCCGCCATGTCGAAATCACCTGCCTCTTCATATGCTTCGGCGAAGCCAATTGCGGAAATGTCAAATCGTGAAATACCGCTTTGCCCCGGAAAGGGAAACGCGTCCGCAAGTTGTGTCGTTGCGTTCCTTGCGATCGATGCGTCGGCGAGCACTGAAGCGGCGGTGACCGGCCCTTTGTAGATGACTGCGACTCGACCGCTTTGATCGAGCAGAAAACTCGTCGGCAATGGAAGCGATTGATCCGAATAGATCGCAGTTCGGTGGAGTTCGGTCAGCTCTTTTACGGTTTCTGCAGATGCGGTAATAAACTGAAGCTTCGCGGCAAGCTTTGGTCTAAGCGAATCGTCGATGACGACATCGGTTTGCCCGGTCGCTACGTCATCTACGGAAAGTGCGACAACAGTGATTCCGCTACGGGCCAACTCGTCGACGTGCTCCGACAGCTCAACGAGCTCCGACCGGCAGCGTTCACACCACGACGCAAACAGGACGACGAGCGTAACCCCGTCTCGTGAAGCGTTGCTTTGAATCGCAGGGGCCGGGGGACGCTGCGTCAAAATAACCTTTGCCATATCGTTTGGCTTTTGCGGGAGAGCATCTTCATCGCGCGGTGCAACTTGGCGAGCGATGCGCGGCGAAACAGTTTGAGCGATCGATTGCAACGTGCGAGTAAACGTGTATCGCCTACCGTTTTGGATTCCTCGAGCGGCGAAGATACTGCCATCAGGCCAGCGAATCGTAGCGTGACTGATCTCGAAACCGTTTGGAATCCCGAAATGCAGCCACTTGCTCGATTGGCTCAAGAATCCTCCGCCGGCTCGAAGGGTGCGGCTGACAACCGGCATACCGTTCGCGGAGTGCAACTCAACGCGAGCTCCGATCGCGTCGCGGTTTCCCACCGTGTCGGCAAGCTTGATTCGCACCGACGAGCTCTCTGAATCATATTTATTTTCGAGGTATCGCAAGCGCGGCCCCGTCCGATTCGTCACCCATAGATCAAGATCGCCGTCCTGATCCCAATCGGTAACGCCGATCGCGCGACCATCGTCGTCTAAGTCGAAGCCGGACACTCCCGAAACGTTGGCCCATTGTGTCTGCGGTCCCAAATTCAAAAACGCACAATTCCGTTCGTGACCGCTGAATGATTTCCCGTCGCGGATGTGTGCGGCAAGTAAATTCCACTGTTGCAAGTAATCTCGCACGAGCGGTTTTGACGCGGACCGCGAACTCGTTGGCGACTGCGAGACAACCTGTCCCCAATAGAAACTTCACAAATCAGTGTCGTCTGCCTGCGTGATAAAACCATTGGCAACCAGCAGGTCTTCTCGACTGTCGTTGTTGATGTCTACGAATTGCGAGCACCATGCCCAGCGTCCCATTGTCACGCCAGCAAACTTGCTGACATCTTCGAACTGCCCATCCCCTCTATTCAGGAATAAAGAATTACCTCGAGCGTGCCGCTGAAACTCAGACTTCGTCGTAGCGTTCGCGCCGGATTGAAAGCTCCGCTGGTAAGCGATGCGATTGCCGGCGGAAGACCACATGTTACTGACGTACAAGTCCATCCTGCCATCTTGATTACAGTCGCCCCAGGCAACGGACATGCCCGCCGAAACATCCTCGACACCGGACTGTTTGGCGATGTCGATGAACGTTCCTCCATCGTTGCGATAAAGATTGTTGCGGCCATAATCGTTCGCGACGTACAGGTCCTGATCTCCGTCATCGTCAAAGTCTTCCCATGCGGCGGCGAGACTGAATCGGCGGTTGTTGGCGTCCAGCCCAACTGATTTTGTGACGTTCGTAAACTGCAAGTTGCCTTCATTCCGGTACAGGCAATTGCGGCCACCGTTGTTCGCGTCGTGGTACGGCACAGGCCGAGCGAGAAATCGCGTCGCGATCGCATTGCCTCGAGGAGAATAGCAGCACGCGTAGACGTCCAAGTCCCCATCATTGTCGTAATCAGCGGCGGCAATCGTAAACGGCATCGCCTCGGGACAAAGTTTCACACTGGCAACAGAAAACTTTCCCGTTCCGTCATTCGCCATAAATATCAAACCCAGTGCGGTGGCGACCGTCAAATCTTGATCGCCGTCATTGTCCAAATCGACGATCAACGCCGAGTGAGAATGATCCCACCAAGCCGTATTACTTTCCATCGAAACGTCGCGAACCGATCCACTCTCACTTTGCACGAACATTCGATTCGGCAATCCGCCTGGCTGGCAGACGTAAAGATCGTCTCGCCCGTCACCATTCACGTCTCCAATAGCGACGCCTTGCCAACCAGCCGAATTTATGCCAAACCGTTCCTCGATCCTTCGCAACCAATAGTCAACACCAACGGCAAGTTGCTCTTGAAACGCGGCAGTGCCACCGATGACATCGAGGGTCCGATCTTCGAACATCAGCCGTGCCCGCGTTTGCTCGATGTCGACCGATTCGATCGCCGTAAGAAGCGGCAAGCTTTCTGTCTCGTTTGAAACCAGCCACTCACAGTGCCACCGAGACGTGAGCGACTTGTTGATGTCGCCGATACCGCTTATCGCGAACTCGACCGTCGTACGAACCGCGGGGAGGCTAGATGCGTCGACGCTTGTGACCTTGAATTTGGCGTATCGATTGCTGTACTTCGCGAAGTTGGCCTTCAGTTCGCGCAGCGTTTGCCAGAACCCGTCCACACCGTCGAAGTGTTGCCCGTTGCCCGATGCACTGCGTTCGATCACCAAACCTGGTTCGTCTACGACTTTCCTAGGTGCCACCAGAATCAGCGATGATCCTCGATACTCCGGTGCGACAAGGTCTTGCTGTGAACTGTCTTCGTCGGCGACCGTAGTCAGAAAACGCTCGATAGACTTCAGTTGCGTCGCGGCACGCTCACTAAACGCTTCGGTTGACCATTCGACGGTTGTCTCGTCGCGTGAGGTCGTCTGAATGCCGACGGCGTCGAGCGAAATACTTGAGATTGGTACAGCATCAAGTTGCTTCGACGGTTCAGGACGAGACTCTTCGACAGGCGCATCCGGTGGACGTTCGACTGTGTCAGGAGTTCTCGAGCGACATGAACATGCCAACGACGCGCACGACAACAGCGCGAGAGTGCACATCACCGCTTTTAGGCCATTCGCATTCATGGAAGTCCGACATCGCTCCAGAAAACAACACCTCAGTTTACCAACAGGAGAACGCTGCTTCCGTAGAAAGTAGTAAATCTCGTCGGGGTAAACGGCTATTTCAGTGTCGCGCTCTTACGTGCGACGGAACTTCTGCCCTGCGATTCAACTGTCGACGGACTAGAAGTCCATCGT